>JBIKYJ010000098.1:0-2737 GCA_044355315.1 Alphaproteobacteria bacterium
CTCCATACTGATACAATATATTCATTCGCATAATATCAGATGCCAAGGCAAACAAATGATTCTCTAAAAAAAAATTAAATAACGGCCTCCCCATGAATGTTTGAATATCTTTTAATGTCTTGACTTGAATGCCTAATTTTTTTAAATCACAGGTTAATGTCGAAATAGGATCCTCATCTAAACACCAAAACCATTGTTCATAATTTGGCGTAGCATCTAAAGATTTTATATAATTATTAATTTGAGGTAACTGAGATGCACTTGGATTAGTAACCCATAACCGATGAGAGATTTGAGGTATATTCAATATTTTATTATCTGGTTTTTCTGAAAGAATATGTGCCATATGGTGTTGAATAACGAAACATCTTTTGTTGATATCTTCAATTGTTACTCCATATAAAGTCATCGCAATAAGCCTCATACTATCCGATTCAACATGAGAATGACTAGATGAAGTTTCCAGAAAAAAATTAGATACTGGAAAAGAAACCTTAGGCAAAGGTGAAAATATTTTTATATTTTGCGTAAAAAATACCATATCATCATGAATATTGTTATTTGATTTTTCTATGAATTTATAATATTTTTTAAAATCAAACCAAGAATTAAAAGGTAAATTTTTACGAAAACCAATTTTTAAAAAATGTTCTTTTGGAAGAAGTTGAAGCCGATCAAGGGATTCTTTATGTTCTTTTTCATAAAATTTTTCATCAAAATACTTTTTAAGTGCAGACCAAATATTCAAATTTTTCTGTTCTTTTAAACCCTCATAATCAATGAGTTTAAATAATGATTGGTTTGATAAAATTAAAGTATTTTGTTCAAAATTGGGAAAGATAGTGCCAAAATCGAAATCATGAACTTTGACATTTAAAAAATTTTCATGACCTAAAGGAGAAAAAGAAATCGTATTCTGGGGCTTGATATGAAAACGATATATTGTACAATAATTTAAATCATTCAAACAAAAGACACGTATTTTTTTGAACATACCTAAAATGATTGGGATATCGTTATCATCTGTATCTGTGTACTGACCTAAATAAACATGTTCACAATCTTTTTCATTGGGTATTGACAATGACATTTTAAAAGAGGTGCTCTCAAGTTCATACATCAGATCAATACTTAAATCATGTAGTGTATCATTTCTTATTTTTTCAATTATGGGGTTGGGATGATACATTTTCAATAAATCTTTATGATCCAAATAATCATTGATACATGAGTGTAAATATGTAGAAATGAAACAAAAAATGAAACATTTAAGAAAAAACATCTTATAGTGAATAAGTAGAATTTGTCATATTCCAACATCATCAAGTTAATAAATAGTTAATAAATTAAAATAACAACCCAAAACAACACAAAGATAGTCAAATAACAGAGCATAAAATCAACCATACAAAAAATTTCTTCTTTTTTTTATAAGGGTTAAAATAAAAAAAACCTTCATGGTCATCAATATTGCTCATTTTAGAAGGTGTCTTTTTTGTGTTGTGCTTAATCATTATCATTTTTTTTTATAAAAAATGTGTCCGTATTGAACGATCATATCAAAAATTATTTTATGATTTACCGTATGCACTTTGTTTAATTCAAAAAGATAAAATTGTTTTTATATCAAAAAGCTTAAAAAAATTATTACTGAAAACACCATCCAAAATTGAAGATTTATATAAAACACTCGGCATCACCCTTGATGCGTCAAATTTAGATGAATCTTTTTTGGTTCAATATCAAGGGCAAATTTTTGATGTTATTTTCTTAAATCATGATGTCCGATATTCTTTGAAAATATTATGTCTTGTGCCATTTGTTCAAAATGAATTATATCAATCATTGTTGAAGAGCATTCATCTAGTTCCTGATCCCATTTTTGCCAAAGACCGCAATGAAAAATTGATCTTTTTTAACAAAGCTTATAGTCATTTTTTAGAAGAATCACCACAATATATTATCGAAAATAATACTAAACTCCCTGAAAAAAATGGTTTTTTAAATGCTCATGGAAAAAGGTATTTTTTTGAATATCATGAAAAATTATATAAAAATTTTAAAGTTTGTTATTTAAAAAACCTCACAAAAGAACAGACTCTTATCCAAGATATCGAGATACATAAAAACCATGAAAAAGCTTTATTAAACCATTTATCTGTGGCTATTTGTATTTTTGATTCTTGCGAGTATGTCCAATTTTGCAATACGGCATTTTTAAAAATGTTCACTCTTAAAGAAAACAGCCTCACATTAGATCATTCGATGTTGCACGTGTTAGATTTGTTGAGAAAAAACAGAAAAATACCAGATTTTGAAGATTTTACACAGTATAAAAAAGATAAACAAATGCTGTTTAAAAGCCAAATTGACATCATACAAGAAACTTGGTATTTGAGTGATGGAAAGGTAATTAAATTATCAATTACCCCCTATCTGGTCAGCGGTCTTGTTTTTTTCTTTGAAGATATCAGCGATAAAATTAATTTAGAGCGAGGATTTAATACAATGGTTGCTGTTCAAAAAGAAACCATTGATCATTTGCACGAAGGTATTTTAGTTATTGGAAATGATTACAAAATTCGTCTATTAAACCCGTCCCTGCACTCAATTTTGGATATTGACACAACCGGCCGTCATTTTAATTCTTTACAACCCATTTTTGGAACGGATATTTTTCAAATGATTCAAACGTATATCAGTATGCGTCGACCTGAAAAAATGGAATGTATTTTGA
>JBIKYJ010000034.1:0-9202 GCA_044355315.1 Alphaproteobacteria bacterium
TCCTATGTCCCTTTGCCAGATGGGTCTCACTTATTATGTTTAACAGATATATCTCATCGATTTTTAATTGAAAAATCAATGAAAGAAAAAAATTTATTGTTAGAGCAAGCCGACCATCTTAAAACTGAATTTATCTCACATATCAGTTATGAAATTAAATCCCCTCTCAATACGATTATGGGATTCTTAGATATATTAACCCAGCAATATTTTGGTCATTTGAATGAACGACAATTAGATTATTGCAAAGAAATTCACATAGCATCTCAACGTTTGTTGAATTTAGTTGAAGATATGATTGATCTTGCTACCATTGAAACAGGAGATTTAACATTAAACTATTCCATCATATATTTAGATGTTTTTTTAAAAAGTGTGTACGATTTATTATACGGCAGAGCCTACGATCAAGGTGTGGAAGTCATCATAGACAACCAAGTCACATGGTCATCATTTGACGGCGATGATACTTGTTTGAAGCATATTTTATTTAATTTGTTTAATCATTCAATGAAATTTACATTGAGTGGAGGACATATTTTACTGAAAGTTTATGAAGAACCTGCCGGATGGATTAATTTTTCCATTTCTGATTCCGGAACCCATATTAACTTTGAGGAAATCAAAAAAGTTTTGGAGCATGATAATTATTTCCGTGAAAAATCCCATACGGTTTTAAGTTTATCGTTGGTCAAACGGCTGGTTAAACTTCACCAGGGTCGTATTTTCTTAGATCGTAATTTCCAAATTATTTGTCAGTTCCCCAAAGAGATTTGCCGATGAAAATCATCATGTTCTTTTTACTATGGGCAACTTATGGATACGGTCAATATGAGGACGAATTCAATGAATTGCTCAAAGAAGAAATGGATGTAGAAGGTGATGATGATGTTAAAAAAATTAAAAATTACAAGGTTAATATTGACGTTGTTAATGACAAAAAATCAATTAAAAAATCTATTGAACTTTTAATTGATTTGGTACGTTATCAAAAACGTCCTCCGTCAACTGAAAAAGGTCTAATACGTCGTATTGAAATGGATATGAAAAAAATTAGACGTTTTTTAAAAAGCATTGGCTATTACAAAAATCATACGTATTATGTCTTAAATCGCGGTTTTGTTCATTTAAAAATTGATCCCGGTCCATTTTTTAAATTGGGCGAGATTAAATTAGAATTCAACGGTGAATCAATCTACCCTTTATCGCCCAAGCAAATTAAAAGTTTTATTGATAAACGGTTAGACCAAGCGGATAGTTTAAACACAGTCCAACAGCGCCTGGAAGATTTTTTTAAAAAAAACAATTTTCCATTTTGCATTGTCGATGCCCCCCAAGGTTTTTTAAAAGAAGACAATATATTGAATGTTGTATTCCAAGTTCACTTGGGCCCCCTGTGCCGCGTTCGTGGTATTCATATTGAAGCTAAAGGTATATCTCAAAAATTTATTGAAAATCGGATTTTTTTTAAAAAAAATAAAAATTATGAGTTGATAAAAATTGATCAAACTGTTGATGAATTAAGAGGGACAGATATCTTTGACCAGGTATCAGTAACGCCTTATTTAATCAATTCTAAGGATAAGGATCAAAAATACGCCGATATATGTATTCACGTCAAAACACACAACGCCCCTCCTCGATTAATCGGAGCAGGTGCTAGCTATGCTACAGATGAGGGGTTTGGAGCTAAATTTTTTTGGAAACATTTTAATATGAAGGAATTAGGCCACAAGGTATCTTTTTTAGGAAAAAAATCTGCTCGAATGGATCAAATTGAAGTTGACTATATGATCCCTGATGTAGGATTTTCAAGGCACAACCTTACGTTCAATACCTCATACATCAAAGAAAATAGAAAAGCCTATAAAGGGCACACAGCCCAAATAGGAGGCCAATTCAAATATGCATTTAAAAAAAATTTTACCATTTTTTATGGGGCATTGGTAGAGTATGCAAAATTATCCCGTGATGGAACACGCTATGTGAATAAAGTAATGGGCATCCCTATGGGTGCATTCTTTGATTTTTCAAATAATTTTTTAAACCCAACCCGTGGATTTCGTATTGATACCAATTTAACACCATACATGGGGCATATTGCGAATCAAAATTATCTATTATCGGCTACGGTTAAATGTTGTTTATATATACCGCTAAAGACCAATGAATTAAATGAGGATACCATCAGTCTCGCATTTTTTTCAAAAATTGGATCATTATTTATGAAAAATTTTAACAACTTATCTCCCAACAAACGTTTATATAGTGGTGGAAATGGATCTGTTCGTGCGTATTATGACCAAATGATTGGTCAATTGGACAACCAAGGTGTTCCCATCGGAGGACAATCATTGTTTGAAATCGGAGGAGAATGCCGTTTTCCCATTAAAAAAGAATGGGCTGGCGCCATATTTATTGAAGGTGGCGGTGTGTTCGTTGATAAAATGCCAAAATTTTCATTAAAATCAATGCAAGCCGGAGCTGGTTTTGGTATTCGTTATATGTCGGGGCTGGGCCCCATCCGCGCCGATATTGCTTTTCCTTTTCAAAAAAGGCGTGACTTAAAAGGCAAGTTTGTCGATGCACCATTTCGTTTTTATTTAGGTCTGGCCCAAGCTTTTTAAAAAATTAAGGCTAACTACAATTGGTGAATTTTGTTGTAGAATGCTCAAAATGTTGTGATTGTCCTGGATTTAAATAATGCCATATGGCTTTGGCTGCTGATGCGGCTTCGGAAAAACCAGATAAAATTAATTTTTGTTTGTGAGGGTATAAAGCAATATCACCAATTGCAAAAATTCCAGGGATACTGGTTTCACAAGTTGTTGGATGAATAGGAATATGGTTTTTATCAATATTTAAACCCCATTCTAAAATGGGTCCCAAATTCATTGATAATCCAAAAAATGGCAATAACACATCCGCCTCCAATGACTGAATACTTCCATTTGTATGTTGAACGTCTACCGCATACAAACGACCATTTGATTCGTCTCCTTGGATACCGTGTAATTGGTAAGGAATGACCAGTTTAATCTTTCCACATTTTTCCATAGCTTTTAGTTCATTTATTGATGACTGATGGGCCCGGAATTTATCCCGTCTGTGGACAAGTTGAACTGTCTTTGCAATAGGGGCTAAATGCAAAGCCCAATCAATAGCCGAATCACCACCTCCAGCAATTACAACGTGTTTTTTCGAAAAAGAATGCGGGTCATAAATGCTGTAAAAAATACTTTTCTGTTCGAATTTCTCAATATTAGGTAAAGGAGGGCGTTGAGGTCCAAATGCACCAGCTCCTGCTGCAATGATAATGGCTTTGACTTTGCTAGTGGTATTTTTTGAAGTCTTAATAATAAAATCATCACCGTCTTTATTAATTGATGTGACCTGTTGACTAAAATGAAAAGTTGGTAAAAAATGACAGGATTGAATCATCAGATTTTCAATTAAATCCTTGGCTTTAATCTTTGGAATTGCGGGAATATCATAAATAAATTTTTCGGGATACAGTGCACCACACTGTCCACCCACATGAGGCAATATATCAAACACTTCTGTCTTTAAGCCAAACATTCCACATTGAAATATTGAAAATAGGCCGCAGGGTCCTGCGCCAATAATCCCGATCGTCATTTTAAAAAAATTAATCTTTAAGATGAGATATCGTAACTTAATTTGTCTATTTTAAGAAATACTGAATCCCCAATTCATCAAGATTTTTGACAACTTTTGAAAAAAACATTACATTAAAATTAAGCCTGCTTGGTGGAATCGGTAGACACAACAGACTTAAAATCTGTCGCTCACAAGGCATGCCAGTTCGAGTCTGGCAGCAGGCACCACCACATTTTTAAATTAATTGGTTCAATTGTTCCGTCATTTGTTGTGCAGTTTTCATAACACTCAAGCTGTTCGCATAACGCCGTTCATCTTCAATCATATTAACGTAGACCTTTGTTGCATTAATATTTGATGATTCATAACTACATGGAACAATTTTTCCAGCCGCCCCTTGTTGTGGAAATTGATAGATTGCAATTCCTGAGCCAAATCCTCTGTCACTATTGGATCCATTTTGAACGTGAGGAATGTATAAACCTGTGTTCACTGCCTTTAATTCATTGGAATTGGGAAACACAGCCAGAGGTAAACGGCAGTAGGGGGTTTGGACACCATTGGTGTATGTGATCATCCCAACACCTTGCTCATCAAAACAAATATTTTGAAAATCACCTTGTCTTGATCCATTACTGCGCCCCTCAACCCTAAAGGATGGAGATAAAAATAAGCCATCTTTTTGCCCCGTAGTTCCCATGTTGATTTGAATGGTTTGGATTTGTCCATTAATGTCTAATGTCAAATTATTAAAAGAAGATGCAGTATTCATCAACGTGCCTTCTTGAGAAAATTCTAATGGAATCCCAGAAGAAAAAGAGCTGCCATCTGCAACGGATACACCATCAGAAGGAATAACCTTAAAAATATAGCGATTTGGATCTGTTTGGATCCACTCCAAAGTTAAAGGGTGGGATTTTCCGTAAGCGTCATAAATTGACACAATTGTTTTTTGAGGATTTTTGCTATCCATTGATACACCACCCCTTAAATGAATCATTGTTGTTGCTTGCGCAGGGGAAGAAACATCTTTTAAAGATAAAGGAATTAAAGATGAAGCAGAAAGGGAATTATTGTCATAAGGTGATACCATCAATTGGTGACCGAGATGGTTGACCATTTTATGTTGACTATCTAAATCAAATGTTCCGATGCGTGTAAAGCCAACAGACGGTTCTGAACCGGTTAAGACAGTAAAAAAACCGTCTCCACCAATGGTCAGGTGCGTTTTAACCTCAGAAGCAACAGGGGCGCCTGGCGTTGACACCCTATGCAATGTTTTTCCTTCAATCATACCTCCCTCTCGATAAGGACTCAATGACTGATAGGAACTTAAAAAAGTTTCCCTTTCTTTACCTGCAACTGCTCCAAGATTGGCAAAATTTTCAGAGTGATCTTGAAATCGTCCCCCATACATTTGCATGCCTTGTCGAGCCATTGACAGTGTTCGAAACATATCTGTTGCAGACATAAATATTATTAAAACAAGAAACTTTTACTAATACCTGCAAAAAAAATGCCATTCATACTGAAGACGATATTGATTATACAAGTTAGGCAGGATCAATCCATCCAAATTAATCTTCAGATAACAAAGAATCAGGGAAAAGAGGGCATGATAACAATGTTGGAATTTTCTTTTTACCCTTTAGATAAAAAATTCGAATATCGTTATAAACGGTTAATAATTCTTCTTCCCCTTTTAGAGATAAAAATGGAAAATTAAATTTTAATGTCATGTTTTTTTTATCTAAACTTAAAGAGAAATCATATAGTAGTTTAATCAAAGCCCATTTTCCTTTATGGGAAAAGGTAACCGTATCTTTATTAATAGTATATTCAGAATTTTTTTTTAAGATTGGCTTTGGCATCGGGGGCGGAGCTTGTCCTTCTTCTAAATCTGGGGATTTAGGAAATCTAAATGTAAAACTAACATCTCTATCAACCGTCCAAAACACGTATCGCTTTGAATCTGTTTTTTGTAAAATTTTCTCATCTGACACCTGAAATGAATAATCTACCAGGAATTTAGAATTTTTTTCATTTTGTTTGTTGGTTCTAAAATCAATCTCAATGGCAAATTTTGGATCATCTTCTTGTAAAAAAACCTCCAAAAAATCTTTGACTTTTTGAATTTTTTGTAAAAATGTTAATGCTGGTGTTTTATCGGATGATTTTAAAATTTTTTCAGGATTTCCTCCACAATCATCATAAATTTTAAAAAATTCTTGAATGATATCAAGATCAACTTCCTTGAGATTTTCATTTTTAATAGTGTCTTTGGGTGCAAAAGGAAAACGCCCCTTTAAATATTCATTAAAAAAAGTTTCAATTTTCTTATAGTTTTCTATGCCTTTTTTCTTTAATATTAATTCTGCACGGCTTAATAATTGGTCAGATATTTTTTTTTGTTGCAAGGAAAAAATATCCAAAGATTGCTCATTTATTGTCATAGACTTAATTTCAGTGAGAACATTATCCAACGTCACACTATTAACTTTTATCATAAATTTTTCCAAAGATGTGATATTATTTTGTGGGGACTTTTTTTGATACAATTCAACCTGTTGAACAATGCGTTGCCATTTTTTAACAAGTGCAAGGTGGGCTCTCACCTCTGCTTTTAGCAATGGATGTTTTAAAATTTCTAAGACAGGTTTTGCATAATCTATGGCCAAATTTTGAATATACTCTCGTTGAATAGACAGGTAATTTTTAAGCTCATCAAAATTTTCCAGACCATACGCATCATAAATTAAATTTTTATTTCCTGACCAAAATGACAGCGTATCTGTTTGAGACACGTAAGGTTTAAAATCCATCAATAAAATATCTACTCTTTCAAGTAAAAATATACATGATTTTGACAATAATTTCTGCAATTGTATAAAAGACTCCCCAACATTTTCATCACTGAGTAAGTCCAAAATCTTTAAAAATTCATGGGATGCTTTTTTAAATTCCCCCATTTTCATTTTTAAAATTTTTTCGCTCATATTCACATCGGACATGTATTTGGGTAATTCCATAATGTCTTGAGCTAAGGCCAAGGATTTAATAATATTTTTTTCAAGGCTTAATTTAATAATTTTATTTAAAGAATTTTGGAAAAATTGAGGAAGTTTCGGAATCGTTTGGCTTTTGTAATGTTCAAAGGATTCCATCATTTTAAATGTATCTTGAAGCTCTGCTTGATTCCAATGAATAAATTGTCGATCTGTAATATCTGTTCTGAACTGATAATTATCATTGGCAACATCCATGAATTTTTCTTTAAACAAGGGGGTTAAAATTTTTTCCATCTCAAATAAAAATACAGATGGGTATAGGGGTGATGCGACAACTTTTTTAGAATGCTCCATCATCATTGTTTTAAAATACGAAAAAGAACGTTGAGTTCTTTCCATCAAATAACGAACAGCCGCCTGACCAAAAAATTTTAATTTTTCTATATTTTTCATCAACTCATCAAATTCGGTGTTTTGTAAAAATCGTTCTTGATCAATCCATGATTTACCAGGCTTTTGTAATATATGCAAATTGATCTCAATCCCTTTTGACAGGTGTCTGAGATTTTTAAAATTGATGTTGCGATCAAAAAAAACATTCATCCAATAAGAAAATCCTAAATAATATTTAGGATTTAATAAGCTGTCTAAAAAATTTTTATACAAAATAGATAATGTTTTTTTTGCTTGTTGTTCATACACAGATATATCAATCGGCATAATATCCATGTCCATTAAAAAACGGCGGAATGTTTCATATTTTTGAAAAAATGATGGAGGCAGGGTAGCTTGGAAGGTGAAATGAACAAGATCTTCAAAATCTTTGCCGTCTAATGATCCTTTAATAGTATTGAATTGATTGATTCGCTCTGATAAAATCAAAAAATCATCAACAAACTTTTTTAAATCTAAATACGTTGGTGACTTCAAAGGAATCACAATATCTTGAAAGCTTGTGAGATTTGTGAGTTCTTGTATGTCTAAAAACGTTAAATTTTTTAATTTTTCCATCAATTTAAATCGAATCGCTTCAATAATCGTATGTTGATAAGATGTATTAAAAATTTTTGTGATATCTTTTGACAGTGAACTGAACCATGATGGCGGCATACAAATAGAAAAAAAATTTAAATGATCAATTTTTTCGATGGCTTGGAATGTTTCTTGGGCATAAGTTGAAAATAAAGAGGTATGGCTTTCGGAATTATTTTTAATAATATTCAATACATTCATTGTTTTATCCATAACGGGTAAGATGCTTCGTTTTTTCTTAGCAAGAGACGTATATGAATAGATACTTAGCCCCACTCCCAACACGCCAAGGGAACATGTGGCAATTTTAAGGGCATTCATCCCTTTGTTAATACCAATGATTTTAAGGTGTTGAGGAAAACATAAATTAGATTCACTAAATATTTTTTTTTCAAAAACATCTTGAATTAATTTAATATGTCGATTTCCTTCATAGACGGTAGGTAATACTTCGTGGGAAACATGATCGACTGACACTTCATGATCTATGGATTTTTGGGCGGTGCAATATAATCCTCGAAACATGGGTGGGTTTTGATAAACGTCTGATTGAAACACATGTGTGAGAAATAAAGTTAAACCTGATCGAAGTGTCATGAATTCTTGGGGCAATACAAATAGAGCATCCGCGTGGTGAATGGATCCATTTTTTGCAAAAATTTCTAAGCGCACCTCATCCAATGTTAATAATAAAGAATCAAAAGCCTCTTCTACCCATGATTGTGTGAATACATGTTGAACGTGATAGGGAGACGACCACCCAAACATATTATTTTCATTGTGTGAAGGAAGTGCACTCACCATTGTTTCAAATCCCGGAATTGCGTCACAATGGGTGAGGATTACATACACAGGCAATTGTAAATTCAATGACCTTTGAGTCATCAATAACCGTTTGGACATATCATTCGCTTCTTGGCATAGCTCATCATGGCTGAGTTTATCTTTTCCATAAAAATCTTTCGCACTCACAGTTAAAATAATACCGTTAACGGGTCTGGCACTTCTATAACGACTAAGTAATACCAATAAGGTATGCAAAAAATGATCTGAATTTTGACAGAAAAAATCCCCTTTTAAATCCATCACAATCCCACGAGAAAAAAACCACCATTTACAGGGTGGATCTTGGTGAGACCCGTAAAAATTACCTTGCCCTGCTGGTTGGGGCAAATTTAACGATTTTAAAAGGCTAGTTTTTCCACTACCATTTTTTCCCATCAACATGTACCATGGGACCATATATTGACGCCCTACACCAATAACTTGTTCTAAGTAATCCAAAACTTTTAAAAATGACATTCCTAAGTCTGCAATTTTTAAATATCCTTTTCTGGCGAGTAATTGACCAAATTTTCCAAGTAATGGGGGCAGCTCTGGTAATTTCTTTTTATTATCTTTCTCAGCAACATGACCTGATGGAATAATTTTTTTATCAAGAGAAAAGAGAAGTACAAAAAACAATATAAAAAAAACAATAACGCCAAATATGCATAACATCATCAAAATATGAGATAAAGATGGCGATACATTTTTAAAGA
>JBIKYJ010000021.1:0-11935 GCA_044355315.1 Alphaproteobacteria bacterium
TTTTGAGTATAATAACATTACCGTGTTATTATATTATTTTTGTATGCGCCTGTATAATACAATCCATAAAAAAATTGACCATGTGTATCCGATTGAACAAGATACGATCAAAATGTATGTATGTGGCCCAACTGTTTACGATGATATTCATTTAGGAAATGCTAGGGCTTTTGTTGTTTTTGATCAATTATACAGAATACTAAAACATTGTTTTAAACATGTCATTTATGTAAGAAATATCACAGATGTGGACGATAAAATTATCATTGCTGCAAAAAACAAGGATATCTCTATTGATGAGTTAACAACTCAAACCAATCATCGATTTCAAGAGGCGATGAGTTTATTAAATGTATTATCACCAACCATTCAGCCCAAAGCTACTGAACACATTGACCATATGATTCGGATGATTATAACACTGATTGACAAAGGCCATGCCTATATAGAAGAAGGGCATGTGTTATTTTCAACCTCATCTTATGGTGATTATGGAGGACTGTCTCAAAAAAGCTTAGACGATTTAATTGCAGGAGCTCGAGTTGAAGTCGCCCCTTACAAAAAAGATCCGACAGATTTTGTACTGTGGAAACCTTCTCACGGTGATGACATTGGATGGAACAGCCCTTTTGGATTTGGGCGACCCGGATGGCATTTAGAATGCTCTGCTATGAGCCATCATTATTTAGGAAAGACATTTGATATTCATGGAGGAGGAATTGATTTGATTTTTCCTCATCATGACAATGAAATAGCCCAAAGTTGTTGTGCATTTTCCGTGTCAAAGATGGCAAATATTTGGGTTCATAATGGTCATTTGATGGTTAATCATCAAAAAATGTCAAAATCTCTTGGAAATTTTATCACCGTTTGGGACTTGTTAAACCGTTACCCAAGTGAGGTCATTCGTTTGGCATTACTCATGACCCATTACAGGCACCCCTTAAATTGGCAACATGATTCAACGATTGACCAAGCCCACAATATCTATGAGAAAATTAAAAGGTCATTGGATTACAGCAAACATGATGATACGTACATTGACACGGATATCATCGCACATCTTCAAGATGATTTAAATACTCCCCTTGCAATTCAACGTCTCATCCATTTATCTCAAGAAAAATCCCCAACTCTTCTTGCAAGTGCACAGTTTTTAGGTTTATTTTGCCAAACAAAAATAATGTCCATGTCTGATCAGGATATTGAGTCATGGATCCAAAAAAGACACAAGGCTAAAACTATGAAAAACTTTCAAGAAGCCGATCGTATTCGTGCATTTTTAAAAAACCAAGGAATCATTTTGGAGGACACCAAAGATCAAACAATTTGGTTTACGTCATAAAAAGATCCACTAATTTTAGATACATTTACCCTATTATTATCAAGAGCTCTGAGTTTTTGACTTAGAGCTCTGTAAAATTTTTTACTTTTTGATCACCTGTTATTATTTGGTTGATAATGAGAGCGATTCATTCTCTGATTAGGTCCATGAATTTGTTTATGAAGTATATCATCTTCATATCTGCGAGTATCATTTTGATATTGTTTGTTACCTTCAAATTTGTCATCTCTTTTTCTTGAAAAGTTTGATTGATATCTGTTATCGCTGTTAAAACTATTCTGGTAGTAGTCGTTATTTTTTTGATCACTGTATCTGTTTCTTTTGTAATCACTATTGTCTTCTGTTTTTCTCTTTTTATATGGAACATTAGAGTAAGGAAATTCAAACTCTTTTTTATAAAAACGCATAAGATTTTGATTATCTTGACATTCTTTAGATTTCATTGAAGTTGCAAATTCTTCTTGTTTATGAAGTATATCATCTTCATATCTGCGAGTATCATTTTGATTCGAGTAGCGTTGAGTATCATTTTGATATTGTTTGTTACCTTCAAATTTGTCCTCTCTTTTGTCATCTCTTTTTCTTGAAAAGTTTGATTGATATCTGTTATCGCTGTTAAAACTATTCTGGTAGTAGTCGTTATTTTTTTGATCACTGTATCTGTTTCTTTTGTAATCACTATTGTCTTCTGTTTTTCTCTTTTTATATGGAGTATTACGGTAACGATATTCACACTCTTTTTTATAAAAATCATCAAGCTTTTTATTATCTTGACATTCTTTATCAAATTTCATTAAAGTTTCAAATTCTTCAAAAACTTTATCTTTAAATTCCTTCTGATGCATTTGTTTTCCATTGATGATCAAGCCATCTTCATAAGCAAAATAACTCAAAATTATAGCCTTCAATATAGATGCCCTTAACACACTATTTTTTACATTCAATAAATAAGCCTTTATTATATCGATTCTCCTATTCTCAATATCTTGATCAGAACAAGTATTCTTTGGTAAAGCAATATTAAGAAGAGATATATATGCACTAGCACATGTATCAAAATCTATTTGGTTCTTTTTTTCATAGGATTGTAAAACTTCAGAAAGAGTTTTTATATACTCTTTTCTGAGAGAATTTCCTTTAGAATTATTTACGATCGCGGTATATGCTTTAGTCAGTTTTCTAAGAAAATCTTTATCTTCATATATATCTGTGACATTTTTTATATAATATTGTGCAATTTTATCCAGCTTATTTATAATAATTTCTATTCCATCTTCTCCTTGAGAAGCATTTAGAATCGCTGTAAGTGCCACAATAAGTTGTTTCCCATCTAAAAATAGATTTTTTTCATATAAATCCACAAGTTTCATTGTATATTCTGCATATATTTTTTCATCTTCATCTCGAAGATTACAAAGTATTGCTGCCGATAACGCGAGACGGTTAGGCAAATGACTATTGTCATCTTTTTTATAGCTTTCCAAAATTTCTTTCATCTTCTTTATATATTCTTTTAAATTAGAATCTCCTTTAGAAGCATATAATATCGCTTTGCCTAGTCTCATAAGTTGATCCACATTATCAGAATTATTATTTTTAAATAGACGTTTAAACAATGTAGGTATACTTTTTTTTACTCTTTGGTCATCTTTAAAGTTACTTATAAGCGATGTCCACCCCTTAATCTTCAAAGATAATCTTATGTCACGATCGAATTTATTTAAAATATCAAATAATGTATTTCGATAATATTTTTTATTTTGGTCATCTTGACTTATATTTATAACTGTTGTCCACCCTTGAACCTTACTGGATAGCTTAAGATCATACTCGTTATCACTTAAAATCTCTGCTAAGTTCCTTGTATCACTTGGATCTTTCAACTCGTTTATCACCGTACACCACCCTAAAAGTTGACACAAAGGAATTATAGTCCCTGATTCTTTTGATAAAATGTCTCTGAGTTTTGTAGCGTACTCAGGCTTATTGTTATTAACAAAAACACGATAAGCAGAAGAAAGCACACTTGGATTTAAATCTAGAACTTCTATTAATTGTTCTAACTTTTTAATGTTATCTTTGACCAATTCTAATTCATTCACAGCGACTTTTAATTTTTTAATTAATTTTATAGCTTTTTTATCATTATCAGTCAAATTCATTAATTTATTCAAATCACAATCATTCTCATCATCTTGGTCTGCTGTATCATTGACAGGAGGATAAAATATACGATGAGGATTATTGGAT
The DNA here is from genome assembly GCA_044355315.1 of Alphaproteobacteria bacterium. Lineage (GTDB taxonomy): Bacteria > Pseudomonadota > Alphaproteobacteria > JALRGP01 > JALRGP01 > JALRGP01. Next base: position 3,596 of record JBIKYJ010000021.1, read on the forward strand.
GGCAAGACATTTTCTGACAAGGTATTCAATCTTCCTTGATTATTTGTGCTTGCAACATGTTGTTGTCGGTGTTCGTTTTGTTGCGCTTCGAAGTGGTCATCTTCAGGTTCAACATTATCGTGAGGGTCATGAGGAATCAGATGATCCGCATCATGAATATTTTTACTTTGGATATTATTTTTTAAATATTTATCAGAGACGTTTTGTCTACTATTTTGAACACGTTCATTTTTGTTTTTGTAGATACTTGAGGCAAGTATGATATTGTGAACACACAATTGTCCTTGTTGGTTTTCCTGAAACAGCACAATATCATTCAAAGCCCATCTATCCATGCCTCCAGTAATACTAAGAAAATTAAATTCTTGATCGGCATCAGACAAATTGATAGAGTTGCGACATTGAACTATGGCGTTATTGACACATTTGTTTATTTTTTCTCTCTTTTCTCTATTCCTATCACCGCGATGATCAAAAATAACATTTGGACAAGAATAAAAATTATCCTGTTGATCTTGTTTATAAAAACGACTATTTAAAAAAATTTGGTGTTTTTTATCTCTGTTATAAGATCCAAATAAGGGCTCAACATGTTTGTTTTGAATTTCTATCCATCGTTGGTTTTGAAAAAATCTTAGATTCTTAAAATTGAATTTATTTGTAAAACTTATATTCAATATATTTGTAGGATTTATTGTCTCCTCACGTATGATATCCATATCATATAACGGGCCTTTTAATGCATCCATATCAACTTTGTTATAGATCACAGCACTCACTTTCTCAGTATCCTGAAATAAAAAATTTGCACTTTTGATATCATCTATATGTTGATCAATATTATAAGTATATATACTATGATTATTTAGTACTGATTCATTAGGTTTAAAAAAAAACCAATTCATATCGTCTTTTTTTTTATAAGAAGCATGTTCCAATTTACAAGTCGTCTTAAAAACGCTGTGATTAGGATGATTAGGATCAGGCTCAAGACTTACAAGGAACCCAGCATATACTGGTGACCAAGTTAAAGATATGGCAACAATGCAAGATAACCAGCGTCGGTCAGAATTATGTTTTTTAAATAACATATTAAATAAAAAAATTGATTAATTTTAAATGTACCATTTTTTTTAAAAAAAAGTCTTGCTATGACTCTGATTTTTTATATTACTACCACTAACGTTGATCTAATTTAAATTCAATACGTCTATTTTTATTGAGATCCCTGGAAATAGCTTGATGTTCTCCAAAACCAGCCGCAACCAAATTTTTAGGCGGCAATCCTTTTTTTTCGAGGTACTTGAGAACGCATAAAGCCCGGGCCGTAGACAATTCCCAATTGGATGGAAATTGAGCTGTGTGAATGGGATGTTGATCTGTATGACCATCAATGCGCAAAATCCAATGAACATTTTTAGGAATTTTTTTTGAAATATCAAGAATAATTTTTGCTAATCGATCTAATTTTTCCTCACCAATGTCTTCCAATTCAGCAGACCCCAGAGGAAACAATACCTCTGATTGCAGCACAAAACGGTCTCCCACAACACGAATATCATGGCGATCTCCAATGGCTTTTTGAAGGGAGGCAAAAAATTCCGACTGAAAACGGCTAAATTGCTTTGCAGATAATTTGTCGTGAGATGACTTTAGGTTCTCGTATTCATTTTGTAATTTTTGTAATTCTTGAATCTTTAACAACAAAGATTGTTCTGTATTGTGCGTTTTTTCTTCTGAATTTTTCAATGACACATTCATCAAAGTCAACTGTTCTTTTAACTGATTCAAGGAAGTCAATAAATCTTGTTGATCAATATCTTTTTGGTCAAAAATATTTCTGAGATCATTTACATAAAGTTGTAATTTTTTCAATTCTTTATCCGTTTCTGCTTTTTCTTTTTTTGTTTCAGATAAATTAAAATTTAAATTATCAATAAAATTTTTTAATTTTTCTACTTGGTTATTTTTATCGTTTAATGTGTGTGTTAGATAGGATTGAGCTAAAAAAAACGTGATCATCACAAATATGACAACCATTAATACCGTTGACAATACATCAATAAACATAGGCCAAACATTATGATCTGTTGTTTTTTTTCGGTAAAACATGATAGAAAAATTTTCCTTTTAACATCATTGTATCATGTGATTGCAATACGTCTTAAATAAAGATTTAGAAATTGTCTCAATCACAATTGCACAACCAAGTTTGATATCAACAGACCAATTAACATCCTTTGTGACATTAGACAAAGAAAATTGATCAGGTATTGTAAGTTTTTTATTAGACATATCCCAAACAAACCCAAAGGTTGTTAATTTAACAGAAGGAAAAGGTAAAATTGACACCATGGTGCCAACGGGGCGATGAAAAAATGAATGACCTTCTTTCAAAGTTCTCATACAAAAATCTAAACCAATAGCCACACTTGTTGGAAAATGTTGTGATAATATACAAGCATTAACAAAAATATGATCAAGACGTCCTCCATCTATTCCGATGACAATCGCAGGTAAAAAACCTCTTTTTTGTAACTCCACAGATGATTTTTCAAAATCTGAAAAATTTTGATCAGGTGTTTTAATAACCTCACAAATGTTTAAAAAACAAGAATGAATACTATCAAGATCCCCAATAATAAGGTTTGGCGCTATACCCATAGACATCAATTGATTAACAGCCCCATCTATAGCTACAATCGGCAAATGCGGATATTTTTTTTTGATAAATTTAATCAAAGTTTTAGGTATGTTCGAGTTCAAACATACAATAGAATGATAGTTATTCACAACGATAATAAAATATTTGAAAAATCAATATAATACAAAAAATTGAAGATATTATATTTGTTAATGTCACATAAAAAACATTTGTATAATACCCATAAATAACCCAGGTCACCGAGCATATAAAAAAATTAAGTAACATCAAAAAAGAAATATTTTGTGTTGATCTGGTTTGTTTAATTTTTATAATTTGCGGAACAAAACCAATGACTGATGTAACTGATGCAATAAATCCAATGATATCTAAAAACATTTTCCCTCCGATAGTATGAACTAAATCAGGTTCAAAGGGTTAAGCTTTTAAGCTTTCTCAGTCTAAAAATTTGAATAATTAGACACCCCTAAATTTTACTTAATTAAATACAAAAAATATAAAATTGTCAACTTTTTTGTTTCCAAAATTCTTTAATTTTTGTGGATAACCATTTGAATAACAATCATTAAACTATGTGAATACATTGTGTATAACAAAGTACCCACATTTTTGATGTTTTAATTAACATACTTATTCACACATTGTTGAAAAGTAAAAAAACCCTTAAAGATTCAAGTGATTTTAAACAAGAAAATTTGTGGATAAATAAGGTTTTCCACAAATTAACAGGAACAACAACAACATATTATTTATATTTTTATATTATTTATGCGGAAAAATTTTCTTTAAAAATTAATAACTCTTTAAGATTTTTTAAACTTTTTCTTAATAAAAACTCTGTCATCTTAAGGATGATCAACTTAAACGAGTCATTTTATGAACAAATCCATAAAGGTCCTTGCTACAGGACTTTCACTGAGCTGCGCTACATTTGCAGTTCAGACAACTTCTAGTGTACTTGGCTACCCAAGCCAATCTACAGATTTTTCAAGAGCGCAAATCATTAAAAATCAATTGGGTGCATCTAACGCAGAAACAGTTGAGCAAAAAATTGATAGTATTCGCAGATCAGTCTGTTCAAACGCCAGCAACTTATCCCAAGGTGTTGAAAGTACTAGAAAATTATTAAGATCATCTACCGATAGTCTTCGTCAACAATTAACACGTTCTATTACAATTCTTCAAACACAAAATTCTGCAACTACTGATCAATTAAAAGAGGAGATTGATCACATTCAAAAGCAAATTGATTTATTACCACCTGCATTAAATGTCAATGATTTGTTTGGTATTATTTCCGCAGTTAATAGCGAAGTTGGTGGAAAATCTGGTGAAGACCTTGTTACACGCGTACACAATGTTAAATTATTTTTTGATGGACAATCAAATAGTGATATTGTTACATCTTTGATTAAATTTCAAAATATTTTGGATCCAAACCCAGTAAATTCTTTTTCATTAAGCAAATCAAAAACTACAAATTTACTTGAAAAATTAAATAGATCTAACAATAATCTTGGTGGCACAGGTGCTGGTGTTTTGGGAAGAATAGATGCATTAAAAAAGTTGTTAAAGAAAAAATCTGATGTTGACATGTACTCTACCATCAATGAGTTAATGGGTCGTGTTGGTGGTTTTTCCGAAGACATGAATACACGTTTAGATGTAGTTATGAAAATTGTTAATGGCATGGACGGCACATCTCTTAACAACTCTTTGGAATTAATTTCTAAAAACATTGGTTTAGGTCAGAATCAAAATTTACAAACAGCTTTGCCTGACGTTATTGCAAAAATCAGTAGCATAACAGGTGTTCAAGGAACATTAATTTCTATTGTTGATAAATTTTCACAAGCTCTTAATCAACGTATTGGAATATCTGGTGGAAACACCCAAGAAAAACTTAATAAAGTTTTTTCACAACTACAAGGTCAAGGAAATGTTGGCGGTGATCTTCAAACAATCCTTAATGGCATTAACAACAACCTAAGCGGAAACACATCACGAGGAACAGCCAATTTGTTATTGGATGCTCAAGATATGTTAAGACAAGGATCCAGTGGTCTTGGAAATATTTTAGATCGTATTATTTTGTCTTTGCAATTAACAGTGAAAAGACAAGTTAGTGGATTAACATTGTTAGATTTGTTAACCGATTCTCAAGCAGGTGTCTTCTCACTCACTGGAGGATCTGCTTTTGATGGCGTTTCATACAGTTTGTATGAAAATCTATCACATCTTAGAACATTAATTGATCCAACAGCAGGAAATCAAACCATTTATGAAATATTATCAAATAATTTTAGCAATGTTTTAGGTGGAAACGTATATAGTTCTACAAATGGATTATATCAAAATCTTAGAAATGTTTCGTTATTGTTAAAGGGACAATCAAGATCTGCATCTCAATCAGATATTACAAACTTTATCAGAGTTAATATGTTTGGACTCATAGGGGGGCAATCATTTTCAACAACAACATCTCCATTAAATGGTGTTTATGATTCTTTACAACTTATTCATGATGCTGTAACAGGAAGAACATCTGATATTTCTTCTAATACAATTATCGATGCACTTAACCAAGTTCAACTATCATTGTGGAATAATTTGTCGGGATCCCAGGAAAGCAGTGGCAACATTTACACTGATTTGGCAACTCTTAATCGTTTATTTGAATATGGAAATCATGATAAAAGCTTGGCTGAGGTTTTGTTTACTGATATTGGTCCGTTATTAAAAACCGGTTTTTCCAATGGAGAAGGTGTATATGAAATTTTGCTTGAAATCGTTCAAAATCTTAATCCACAAAGCTCACTAAACTTATTTGAATTAACAGGAAATGCTTCAAATCCAAGCAGTATTCCATATTTGATTGGTGGTGGTACGAATAATTTAAGTGTCTATAAAAGATTAAAAGATACCCAATCCTTCTTAAGGAATGGATCAACGTCTTCTGTTCAAACAATTGTGACTCATGATATGAATGATCTCATTGGCGGAGCACCTCTTGTATTAGGAGTTAACAGTTTGTTTGATAATTTATTTAATATTTCAAATCAATTGAAAAACTATCCATTCACGGGAACATCCTCCAACGTAACAACATTAGTTGGACAAGCGTATAAGATGTTAACTGATGAATTAACTGGTATTCCTGCCATTAATAGCTCATCTCTTAGCTTGCCTCAAGCAACTTCTAGCATCAAAGGTGTTCTTGGGTATGGTTCAAATAAATCGTTGATTAATCAAATCGTTGGATCTGTGTTAAACGAGAGTCTTTTGGCTGATTTAAACATGAATTCAACACGTGATGTCAAAACAGCTATGAACCGTTTACGCAACGTGATTGGAAACGAATATAAGCAATCCGGTATAGAAAATATGTTAATGTCTAAACTTGCAACGGATGGTGTTAGAGGTCATTTAGAAGGAAATGGACCTGGTGGACATAGCAGTGCTTCGGTTCATGATTCGATTGAAAACATTAGAGTGCTTCTTGGTTACACAAATTATGGGACTAATGTTTTAGATAATTTGTCTAATAAAAACGTAGGTCGTGGTGTTGTCGGAGATTTAGTTGGTACATCCTTGGTTTATGGAAGTACAATCAGCGCCAATATCAATGCAATTAAACGCTTAATTTCTCCTGTTGTTAACGGTTACACTAGCACAAATTTATCTGATTTGATTGCAAAAGAATCAGTGACCGGTGGTGTTATCGGAGATTTGGGTGTTCCTACAAATGATGCACAAAACGTTAAAGATGCAATCAAATTCTTAAGAAATCAGTTAGATCAGGAATCTCCTGCAGGAGTATCTTCTATTATTGAAAATATCCAAGGATTATTGATTGATCGTAATTTTCTAATTCAAGGTAGAAATGGTCATGGCGGAACCATGAGAAAAGCAATGGATTCTGACTTGAAACAAGTAGCTATTGAAATCAGTAATTACTTATCTAGCAATCCAACACAAACGGTCATGGATAGAATCATCAACATTCAAGGTATATTGTCTACGAGTACAATTCATAATGTTGAAGAACGTATTAGAAATATCTTAGTAACACTAAATGCATCTCAAACAGGTGTAGTTGCAGATATTTTGAACGATATTTATAACAGAGTTGGTGATTTTCCAGATTCCGGACGTCAATCCATTCTTGACAACGTTAAAGGTGTTCAAGATAAAATTGGTGTGGGAGATAGCTCAGTGGATCCTCAATCTGTATACTCTGGTTTAAATAATGTTGGAGAATTGATTAGAAGCGGTTTTACAAATAGTAATGAAACATTAGTTCAATCACTTACCGAATTTAATCAATATATGGGCACACAAAACATCTATAGTGTTTTGGATTTTGGAAAAATATTCTACTCTAACGGATTTTCATCAACATCTGAAACATTGTCAAGAGCTATTGGTAAAAACACAGACAATGTCTTCAACGACACAGTGTTTGGATATATTAATGGTATCAATGCCCAGGTTCAAACTTTGAAAGGTTCTTCGGGATCTGCATCATATACAAAAGTAACTATTGATTTACCAACAAACGGATTTAACAATATGACAATACTAGACTTTTTAGCTGATATTTACAATCAATTATCAAATGGCGTCGCATCTTAAATACTAAATTACGTAAACAACCTCCTGTAAAGGGGGGTTGTTTTTTTATTAAGATAGGAAATATTTGAATAATTATCTGAATCTACTTTAATTATTTAATTGAGCGCAATAACGTTCTGCCTCAAGGGCAGCCATACATCCTTGACCTGCGGCAGTGATAGCTTGACGAAAGACCTTGTCTTGAACGTCTCCGGCTGCAAAAACACCTTTCATAGATGTGTGGGTCGACCCTGGAACTGTTTTAATGTATCCTTCTGAATCAAGATCCAAGATATCTTTAAATAGTGTACTTTGTGGAGTATGACCAATGGCGACAAAGGCACCCGAGACATCCAAAAATCTCCGCTCTTGTGTTTTAATATTAACAATAGTCAATCCTTTTAGTTTTTTCATGTGATCATGGCTAACCATTTCTTCCACGACACTGTCCCATATGACAGAAATGTTTGGATTTTTAAATAGGCGATCTTGTAAAATTTTCTCAGCACGTAGAGTGTCTTTTCTGTGAATTAATGTTACATGAGGTGTGTGATTAGTTAAATACAAGGCTTCTTCAACCGCACTGTTGCCGCCACCAATAACCGCAATTTTTTGTCCTTTAAAAAAGAAACCATCACATGTTGCGCAAGCAGATACTCCAAATCCTCTTAGATTCTCTTCTCCCTTCACGTGTAACCATTTAGCTTGGGCACCGGTTGATATAATGATGCTGTTAGTGTAGTAAATTTTACCCTCATGAGATGTCACAGAAAAAGGAGAAGATGAAACATCTACGTTGGTTATTTGTTCGTATACTAATTCGGTTCCCACATGGGACGCTTGTTCTTGCATCATCATCATCAAATCGGGACCTTGGACACCTTTTGGAAACCCTGGAAAATTTTCAACATCGGTTGTAATCATCAGTTGACCTCCAGGTTGAAGTCCTAAAAATTGTAAGGGTTTCAAATTAGCACGGGCGGCATAAATCGCAGCCGTTAGTCCCGCAGGGCCTCCTCCAATAATAATAACGTTTCTAATGTCTGCCATGGGATATCTTG
>JBIKYJ010000022.1:0-11923 GCA_044355315.1 Alphaproteobacteria bacterium
TTGATCAGTTTAAAAACTTTGAACACCGTGGTGATGTGTTTAAACACTTGGTATCAACCTATGTTTGATCATGTGTTATGGGGAATTGTTCCTTTAAGTTTATTATTTAGTCTATGTGGGTGTTTTATTGTATGGCATCAAAAAAGTTATGCTGTTGATGCCTTATCTCATGGGGTGATGTTGGGAAGTGTGGTGGGCGACATGTACTGCTTGCCTGCTCCATGCACGTCGTTATTGATGACAATTGGGTATTCATTTTTATTTCAATATCACAGCCAACATATTTTAATTATGAGCTATGGCGCCTTGGCAATTGCCATGTTAATCCTATCGGTTCATCCTCTTAGCACCCCCCTTGTCAATTATTTATTTGGTGATATTTTTTTAATTAATCCACAAGATATTGCCCTTGTTGCTGGATTGTGCACTGTGTGTCTCATATTATTTTTAAAATTTTATGAAAAAATTATTCTATGGACATTTGACACCGATTTGGCAAAGGTTGACGGTATTAATGTGAAGATGTATCAATGGATTTTTTATATGATTTTGGGTCTTACATGTCAAATTGGGATGGGATGCGTCGGTTCATTATTGTTACCGATGATTTTGGTGGTGCCACCAACTGTATCATATCGCTTATCAACATCGCCCAAATCCATGGTGATGTATAGTTTTTTTTTCACAACCACCATCTTGTCAATGGGCCTATGGGGAGCATGGTATTTTGATGTGCCATCAGGTATCAGTATTTCTACAACGGCTTTCATATATTATCTATTATCCATGATAAGGAGTAAAAAACCATGAGTATTTTTCAACATATTCAAGATTTTTTAAATGATTTAAGGATCAAAAATTATGCAGATCTTACAACTATATCCTATGAAAGTGATTTACGGTTGCTGTGCACATTTTTAAATTGCCATACACTGGAAGCATTTTCATCCTTAAAAATGCAAGATTTACATCAATTTGTCCAATCTAAACCTTGTAAAAAAACACTGAAACGCCATTTGTGCAGCCTTAAAAAATTTACACGATTTTTAAATTTAAAAATTCATCCCTTTTGGGATGTGACATTTCCAAAGGTTGAAAAAAGCTTGCCACGCCCTTTGAATCAAGATCAAGCGACAACCCTTGTCAAGAAAATTGATGAAACCAGCATGATTCCATGGGTTGGTAAACGTGACTACTGTATAGTAATGATTATGTATGGATTAGGGCTTCGAATCCAAGAAACTTTGAGTATTTGTCTTGGGAAAGGGGAAAAAGGAACGGCGTTTACCTTTGCCACAACCGATCAAAGACGCCATAGAGGCATATCTGTCCATGTGTCCTTACCAACATCAACAAGACAAATCTCCCTTATTTTATGGGATCAAGGGAAAACGCCTCAATGGCTCGGTGGTAAGGAAAACAATACAAAATTACAGGTCTTTGAATATGCTGCCCAAAACCTTGACGCCTCATGCTCTTCGTCACAGTTGTGCGACACACCTTTTGGAAGCCGGAGGAGATTTAAGAACAATTCAAGAATTACTGGGGCACCAAAGTTTATCATCTACACAAGTATATACAAGAGTCAATAAAAAACATTTGATCCAACAGTATGACCATGCTCACCCCCGGTCCCGGTTAGGACGGGGATTAAAATAATAGACGTACTGGAGAACTTTTTTCTGATATAAAGACCACGAAGGGTAAAGCCCCAGTCTTACTTGAATTATCAGGATCTATACTTTGTTCGGAGCAATGGCATAGATCCTCATCAGAACATACCCCCTTAGACAACAAAATGTCAGGGGGTAGACGTATGTTTAGTCAGATTTTTTTACTAAAGCGGAAAAGTGCGCGCCATTTTGACCATCATGATAGATAAATATCGGAGGTTTTTTGTTAGATATATGATAATTATATGGGCAATAACTGAGATGATCATCTGATGGATTCATAACTATAATTGGTGGAAGTTCGGTATATATTGCATTTAAAATAGGCGCGATTTCACTCGGCAAAAAATCTCCATTAATTTTCAAATCATCAATAAAATAATCCAAATCTGAGATGTGGCTATATTTATTTGGATTAAGCATTTTAGCATTATTTAAAACTCCTTCTAGTAGTATTTTGATTGATGTAAATTCACCTGATTCATTAACAACAAGAAAAAATTTTTTGTCCAAATTCTTCTTAATCGAATTTAAAATGTGTGTTCTTAAATCTTGAAAACTGTTTCCTTCGAATTTGATAATCTTTAAATACTCATTTAAGTCATATTTTTCTAATACACTTACACTTTTTGTATCTTTGTTTCCAAAAATACTATAGAGTAAACAATTATTATCGAGTCCTGAAGTCTCTAATGTTATAAATTTGTTTTCATCTAATTTTTCTGAAATTAATTGATCTTTAATTTTATCTAATTCAGATTTTATTTTTCTATTCTCTTCAGCCAATTCATCATCTTTCTTAGTCTGTTGTTTTTTTAAATAAGCAAGAATGGTATTGTGTGTATTATTATCATTTTTAAATGATATATTTAAGTTATCTATGATTCTATTGCCATTAATATAATCCTTAAATTTTTCACAATCATTGTCTTGAACATTTTTTATAAAAGTATCATATTCTTCTTTCGAATCACACTCCTTAATAAGATCTTCAAAAGACTTTTTTAATCTTTCGTTCGGGCTCTTTTCAACATCAAAAATAGAGATACTGTTTGGAATTATTGTTTTCCCAGTTTTCCCAAAATTTAAAAATATATTATTCAATTTGTTTACATAATCATCTTCATCATTAACAATTCTTGCATAGGTTACAATTTTTTTATAACCGTACTTTTCTTTAATGTCTTTGATTTGGTTCAAAACTTTTTTAATCTCATCAGTTTGATACCAATGATTTCCCTCAGATTCTACAAATACTACATCCAGTTTTTCTTTTTTAAAAAAATCAAGAGAAAAACATTGCGCATTGATATCATTCCAATTGGGATCATCCATAGATTGATGTCCATAAGGCGCATAGGAGTTAAATACGACAAATAAACATTTTGAAGGTTGTTGTCCTGGACAGCGGTGTTTAATAAATTTTAATGAGACGTCACGACCTTCATAGTTTATCTCTTTCATCAGATTATGTGAAACAATCTGCGCTTCAAAAGAAGCATTTTTTTTTAAATCAATTGAGTCACTATTATATATATCCATAAATTGATCGATACTACCGCCATCTTGTTGCCAATCACCTAAGGGATGATTTTTAATATGTTGAACAATGGCAGCATGATTAATGGCTTTTCGGCTGTACAGATCAAAAGCACGGTTCATGACTTGATTAATTTCCCATTCTATCGCTTTAAATTTTTCAGATTTTACTGGATCACCATACGGTAAAGATCTGAGGTCAACCGATTCACTATCATCTGTAAATTTATGCATAAAAAATCGAAGTGTATCGAAATACTTTCTCTCTTCTTCGTATGGGGTACATACATCATTGAGACCTTGGATTGATGAACAAATGACAGGTGTTCCAAGAGCAAGTGATTCAAGAGCTACCAAGCCAAAGGATTCATCAATGGATGGAATAATGGCATAATCAGCAGCAAAACGAATGAGTTTTTTTAATTGAAATTTTTCTGAATTTGGATTGTTTTGATCAATAGGGATCATCTGATTTTGGAATTCTGCTGTTAAATACAACCCTACTGTACGATCACCGTATATCCCATCGTGCCTCATATAAGTTTTAAAAGGTTGCCCGGGTGAAGGATTGTCGTTTAATAGCAATTCCTGTCTTAATGTGTCAATTTTTTTTTGCTCTTGTTCATTTGACGCATCATAAGGCCCCATAATAATTAATTGACCTCGGTTTTCATGTCTGCAAGAATTGGCGAATTGTTTTAAAAACCATAGTCCTTTTTCTTCCTCTAATCTTCCTAAATATACAAATAACGGTTTATCAGCATCCTTAATATAACCAAGTTCTTGTAATTTTTTCTTTGCTTGTAATTTTTTTTCCTTAACGTGCGAATCGTTAATATTCTCTATACGAAATGTATCTGTGAGATCTTTAGATTGAGTCGGATCAAATTCTTGATAATTAATTGAGTTAGGAATTGCATGAGCGCGGCCAATATTTTCATAATATTTTAAAATAGGACCAATTTGATAAGATTGATGGGCATCTAAATTCTTTATTTTATTTAATAGATATTTTGATACCGTTGTCACATAGTCACTATCCAAAATTCCAATTAACATCAGAGGTAACCATTTCTCAAATTTTCTTGGAACTTGTTTATCTAGGTAGTCAAAATGGAATAATTTTGTAGTATCAACTTTTCCTCCATTCAAATACTTAATCTGATCATCGTAAAGGTGCTTAAGATAACCAATGAAAGAATCCTCTTGAACAGTCTCCATAATGAATGGAAATTTTGAATCATTATGCTGTAAATCATAAAAATGATTAATAAATCCACCGCCATAATTATTGGGACTGTCTTCCCAATAATAATTCCAAGAAAATCCCAAATCATGATTCCAATTGTGGATGGTAAAAATTGTTTTAATCTGGTTAAGATTTTTTTGATGACGAATATTTGAGGCAATTAATGCCATGCCCCAACTATGCAAATGTAAATTTTTTATTTTAATATTTTTACCATTTACTGTCCATTTTTTATCCCAAGACTGACGGGCAAATTCTGCAACAGCTGAACAAAACCAATGCATACGGAAGAAAAAACTAAAGTGTTCAGGATCCGTATCATAAATTTGTTTTGCATCTTTAACATAGTCGATACTAAGTTTTATGCGCTCAAAAATTGTGTGATATGGGTACTTACGTGTAGGTGCTTCTATTGGTTTGTTATCTAGAGTTTGCACCTCTTCTTGTAAATCACAATAAAAAGTTTTGGATTCTTCACTATATAAAACTTTTGTTTTGACTTTGATTCCAAGTACATCATGTTCTATTTTTCCAATTTCAACAAGATTAGGATCATTAGTTTTCTTGCCGGATAGATTAATCGCAGGATAAAGTGGCATGATATTGGCGGATATGAGGGATCCCTTTTTTTTGTTGTTGATTTGAGCTGGAAGATCAGATGTAATTGCCCCAACTCCTGTAAACTTACATTTGGGACCCTCAAGAGCACAATGTAAAATGGATAGATATTCTTGATCTTTAACTGGGCTTACTTTCTGTGGAATTTGATCCATACAATACAAGTTCGCAACTAAGCTAATAATACTTGTACTAAATTTTAAAAACATTTTTAAAAATGCGTAGTTTAACTATATTTACAATGTCGTATAAAATTCTTAATAAATATTTAAATTTTGACTCCGTGAATAAAAAAAAATTTTATTCAAGAATATGACCACACCCACCCCCGGTCCCGTTTGGGAAGGGGGTGAGAAATCATAGATTCCCTCCAAAAATTTTTATGGTAAAAAGATGCAAACAAACACAAAGTGTACACAGGAGTATCTCATACACTTGATTTTTTTTCTCAAAAGGCTTTAATAGAATATGGAGCCGTCTATATATATTCAATGAAAGGGTATTTAAATATTCCAAAAGGTATATGGGTCATTGGAATTGCCAGTTTCTTTTTAAATGTCTCGTCTGTTATTTTGTTTTCTTTAACATCTGTGTATTTAAATGTGTCATTAGGTGTTGGTGGTGCAGCTATTGGTTTTTTAGAAGGCATTATGGAAGGGGTATCGTATCTCGTTAAATTACTATCGGGCTTGATGAGTGATTTTTTGCAAAAACGCAAATGGATTATGGTCATTGGTTTTGGATTGTGTGTTTTGGCACGTCCAATTATGGCACTTCAAATAAGTTATTGGAATGTTTTTATCAGCCGTATTTTGGATCGTATTGGAAATGGGATTCAGGCTACACCGCGTGATGCTTTAGTTGGAGATATTTCACCTCCAAATGTCATAGGTAGAGCTTATGGTCTTAGACAAGCCTTAGCAACCGCTGGATCTGTTGCCGGTGGTATTCTAGGCAGCTTTTTACTGAAAAAAACCCACGATGACTTATCTGTTGTATTTTGGATTGCAACGATCCCGGCTATTGTTGGATTAATATTATTAATGCTGTTTGTTCATGATTTTGAATCACCCTCATCAGTTAAAAAGAAAAAAATGTCATTTAAAGACATTTCATCTTTGGGGTATCAATATTGGATATTGATGGGCGTATCATTTTTATTCATGTTGGCGCGACTCGGTGAAGCATTTTTAATCCTTCATGGAAAAAAAAATTTTGATATCGACATGAGTTTTATTCCCTATATTGCTGTGTTATACAATGGCGCGTCATCGATGATTTCTTATCCGATTGGGCAGTTATCTGATCGAATCAATCGCTATGTTTTATTAGGATGCGGAATGGCGGTCATGATTGTAGCAGATCTATTGTTATATATAGGAGCTCAGCAGAATACGTTTTTAATGAGTTGTGTGTTGTGGGGAGTCCAATTAGGCATGACCCAAAGCATGTTCATCATTATCATTGCGGATTTGATACCCAGGCATTTACGTGGAACGGCTGATGGTATTTTTCATTTAATCAATGCTATTGGCTATATGCTATCATCTCAAATTGCCGGATTTTTGATGGATGCTTTTGGGGTGAGGTCAACATTTGTGTATGGAGGTATTGTATCTTTGTTCAGTTTATGCGTGTTTGTAGCATGTCAAAAATATATGACTGTATCTCGTCAACAAAAATGATTTGTACCAATCAGATTCCCATTAAAGATAGGGGATTTTTATTTTCAGATGGTTTTTTTACAACCATTAGATATGATCAAAAACCATTTTTTTTTAAAGATCATATGGAGCGTCTTGAAAAAAGTTCAACTATTTTGAAAATACCGTTGCCGTGGAATCACAATTTTTTAAAAAACCATATTGATGAGGTTGCTCAAAAGTTTAAGGAAACCTGTGTAATTAAGTTGATTGTGACTCGTGGCATCCAAAAGGAACGTGGCCTGATAGTCAAAAATTTAAATCCATCCTTATATACGGTTGCAGATACAACATCTGAGCCCTGGATTGATCATTTTTCTCATGATTTTTTAAAAGACGACAAGAATGCTTTGTCGTGCAGCATATCTCACGTGATGCGGTTTTCAAAAGACCCCCTATCCTCTATTAAAAAATTAAATTATGTTATTGAAATTTTATCAAGAATAGAGTCCAATTACCAAGATATGATCATGTTAAATGAGCAAGATCATGTATGTTGCACGACTGTTGGAAACGTGGTGATTCAAACTTTGGATGGAGATTTCTTGACACCTGATTTAAGCTCAGGATGCGTTGATGGTATCATGCGAAAAAATCTAATCAGAGACAAGCAAATCCGTGAGCATCCCTTGACAATAGATCATCTAAAAATGGCATCATGTATCTTTATGGTCAATAGTTTAAGAGGAATAAGGCGGTTAATCTTAAATCTTTTATAAACCAAATTTTGTAAAGATGGTCTTTGTTGAAATGTTTTTGCACGGTGAGACTGAAAGGGCTTATAGAAATTTGTGTACTTTAAAAAAAATACTCTAAAATGAATTTGGGAGTCGAAAAACACTACGCTGTCCGATGTTTAAATCATTATCCTTTATAGCCCTTACACTCACCCACTTGGGTTTTTCAAAGATTCAAAAAGTTGATTATGAATTTGTTCAAAATGCAACCAAAGACACATCCGTTATGATTTTGGACGCACGAACGGATAAATACTTTGATCAAAAAGTCATTCCTGGTGCCAAGCATTTACCAGGAGATGCGACGAATCAAAAAATTGATGAGGTGTTAAAAGGTGTTGATAAAAAACGCAAAATTATCGTTTACTGCGGCGGGATTCGATGCCCTGCCAGTGATTGGTTGTGCGAAAAATTAGACAAACAAGGCTATACTCACATTTTTGAATACAAAGGTGGTATTGAGGAATGGAGAAAAAAAGACCAAACTACGCAAAATTATTTCTTAAAAACCAAATAATTCTATACCCCCCTCTTTTAGGGGGAGCTACCTCATAAGATTTAAAACGACTTCTGCTGCTTTTTGGGATGGAGAGATACCATCTGTTTGAAGAATATGTTTTAATTCTTCAGATATACTTTGAAATAATTCCGGTTTTTCTAGAATTTTATCCAACGCCTGTGTAATTGCATAAGGATAGCAATCTCCTTGAATAAGCTCAGGAATAATTTTTTTGTTCAATAAAATATTTGGTAAGGAAATAAAAGGAATGTTCACTAATCGTTTGGCGATGAAAAATGTTAGAGGGTTCATTGCATAATTGACCACGTGAGGAATCCCCATTAATGCCAATTCTAAACTGAGTGTTCCACTTGTAATAATGGCTCCTATGGAGCGGGATAAAAATTGTTGTTTTAATAGGGGGATGTCTGTCAGTTGCAACGGTATTTTGATAAGATCTTGAAGGTCTTTTTTTAAATGGGGAAGCGTGAAACACCCATATATATAATCATGAGGCAAATGGATGACAGTTTTTTGAAAAATGGGAAGCATCCGCCTTATTTCTCCAAGCCTGCTACCTGGTAATAACAAAATCATATCCTTAGGGAGATCTATAGAGTGTTTTGTTATGGTTTCAACCAACGGGTGTCCCACAAAGACCCCATTTGAAAAATAAGACGGTTCAAAAGGAAACAATGTCATCACATAATCAAAAAATCTTGAAAATAATGAGGCACGGCCTGCTTTCCACGCCCACACAGTTGGAGCCACATAATGGATGATTTTAATATGAGGATTTTTTTTTTTTAACAATTTTGCAAATGGTAAATGAAAGGAGGGGCCGTCAATAGTCACAACTGTTTCTATGTTTTGATTTAATACATAAGACACCATTTCATTCATACGTTTTTTGATTTTAAGCAAATGGGGCACCACCTCAAAAAATCCCATTAACGACAATTCTTTCATAGGAAAAAGAGAGGTGAGACCGAATTCTTTAAAGGACGTCTCTCCCACGCCAGACACCTCAATATCTTCAGGGATAATATGAGCCAGAAGTGATTTGGCTAATTGATCAGCTGACGGCTCTAAAGAACTGATAAATAAACGTGTCACGGTATCATCATGACGATGTTTGTGGAATATTTTGATAACGGAATTCAACTTGATCCAAAGTATCATCAATGATCATAATGGCAGGAGCTTTGGTTAAAACGGGTTTGAAACCATCAAACCCAAAAGGTGGACGACCATAAGCAGTGGATGGGGCATGATAGGCTGTTGCTTTAAAATCTCCAATAGATACATCATAGTGCCCAGAATTATGAAGATGTCCGTTAATAAAAGACCAACGCATATGAGGATTTTTTTTCGCAATTTTTTGATATAAAGGAATCAATTGATCAATTTTTTCAATAGGGGTGATGTAGAGGAGGCTACGAATTCTGATAAATAATTGTTGTAAAATAGATTCTATTTTAGAAGTAAATTTATATAAAAATGATGTATGATTGTCATCATCATGATGAAAAAATCCACCTAATATATAAGATAATTTTTTAAAAAAACTCTCTTGGTTCAGATGCAAAAACATGGGATGGTGGGAGCATACAATAATATTTTTAATGCTACTTAAATCAGCCTCGTACAATTGGTTAAATATATCTACAATAGATTCACTAATGGCTCCGTGGCTTTTGTTTAAAGATGACGTATCCACCACAACCCATAAGGTCTGGTTGGATTGATAACAGCTGTGTAAACCATTATTTAGAGATATTTTTAATGTACGCCCACCAATCTGAAATAATTGTTCCTGCAATTTAAATGAACCCACAATATGATTCAAATGGTTTTGATCATATGAATAATGATCATGATTGCCGCGGGTGATAATTTTTTTTCCCAAACATTCAGATATATGTTTTCCAAATTCCGTATACAATAATTTTCTGTGGGCATCTGAAATTCTACCGTGAACCAAATCACCTAATAAAATAATTGTATCTTGATATGTGACATTTTTTTTCAGAAAATTCATAGTTGCATCAAAATGTTGATCACTGTTTTTTTTATTTTTTCCAAAATGAATATCCGACACGATGTACACATGAGCGTGCATCATCCCCATGCACAAAAACATTATAAAAAATCGAATCATCGTTGTCACCACTGGCACATATGCTTGTATAATTATATCTTAAAATTCAACCAGCAATAATTGATTTTCTTTTGATAGAATATAATTTATTTAAATTTAATTCTAAAATCATTATTATTTTTTTCAAGAAAAAGAAACCCTCCAGGGATTGCCCACAACAATTGCACAATTCCAATCATTAATGAAAAACTTAATGCCAATGATGGATCAATACCATAGCTTTTTAAAAAAAATAAAATAGCTCCTTCGCGAACTCCCCATCCCGCAAACGAAATTGGAACAAGGGATACAAGTGCGACAAGGGGAAACAACACCATTAAATCAAGTAATTTTAAAGACATATGAAATGCTAAATTAAGCACATAAAAAGATGCACACATCACAATTGCTCCAACAGCCACAATAACAATGTTTGGGACCGATAATTTTTTGATTAGTAAATGAGATAGATAATTTATTTTTTTAAAAAAAGGAATGTATTTTTTTAAAATAATAAATATTATGACTCCCATAACGGCAAAAAAAGCACCCCATACATACGTATGCAGCGGCGTTGGAATGGAATTGGACGCTCCAAAAGCAATCATCATGCTGACCATAAATCCCAAAACTCCCATCAAGCGGTCGACTAAGACGTTATAAAAAGCATGAACTTGGTTATTGTCTGTATATATCTTGATGCGCACAATTCTATAGACATCTCCCCCAACTCCTCCTGGTAACACCTGGGATAATGTTAAGCCTTTAAACATCAAAACAAGAGCATCTTTAAATGATAAAAATGGACACACAATAAAAAACCGATAGCCTGCTAAAAGACAGCTAATTCCATAGATGAACACAGCCCCCAATGCATATAATCTATCCATTTTTTGAATAATCGTCCATGTTTTTTGAAGATCAATGTTGTAGACAATGAATCCTAATATAATGATGGATATAATGAATTTTTTCATGATTCACTCGTTTGTACCCGGGGAGATTTTTTCATCCTGACCAGTGTCACCTGATTGTTTTGTTTTCTTAAAATTTCAAATAAGACCCCATCCAAATGAAATACTTGCCCCACCTTTGGAATCATTCTAAATTTGTATAATAATAACCCAGCAATCGTAGATGCTTGGTCATCTGGTAAACTTAAATCCAATTGACGATTGACATCACGAATTGTCATATTCCCAAAAATTAAATAGCTGCCGTCTTCTTGGGGACGAATACCTCCGGTTAACACATCATGTTCATCCATAATGTCACCAACAATTTCTTCTAAAATATCCTCAAGGGTCACAATACCCATCAATGTACCATATTCATCTACCACAATGGCAAAATGTTCACGTTTCTCACGGAAAGCTTGTAGCTGTTCTAATAAATCTCTGTTTTCATGAATAAACCATGGTTGGTGGCAAATAGATAAAATATCTAATTGATCATCTTGGATATTTTGTTTCACCCTTAGTAACGCCTTGGTATGTAGTATTCCAACAATATTATCCGGGTTATCCTTCCAAAGAGGAATTCTTGTAAATGGTGACGCTAAGACTTGTTGAATAATCTCAGCATTTGATAAATTAGCATTGACCGTAAATACATTTTGCCGGTGAACCATGATTTCATTGACTTGGACAGATCCAAGGTCCAAGATACTTTTAAGCATAGCTTTTTCTTGGACCGTGTCTTGGTCAGGGGCGCTGTGTAAATCGATAACACCTCTGAGTTCATCTTTGTCCTGCGTGATAGATTT
>JBIKYJ010000024.1:0-11564 GCA_044355315.1 Alphaproteobacteria bacterium
GAATGGACTCAATTAATTGTTTAACGACAACTAATGAGACGTCTGCTTCTAACAAAGCCATTCGCATCTCTTTTAACGCTTCATCCACGTGACGTTCACTTAGATGAGTCTGATTTCTAAACTTTTTAAAAACCTCGGTGATTTTTGATGATAATTTATCAAACATAAGAGATGCCCTTAACGTATTATCTTAGGCGACTCTTTCAAGGACGCTGACAAAAAAACCATCACATCCATGTTCCCAAGGAGTCAGTTTTAAGAATTCTCCTTCAAAAGGACGATTTAAATACCCTGATTGGATACGGTTTAAATTCACCGGTTTAAAGTTTGGATTTTTTTGTATAAACGCCTTTACTTGATCTTCGTTTTCGCAATCAAATAAAGAACATGTAGCATAAATTAAACGTCCTCCAACTTTAACATAATCAACACTACGCTCAAAAATTTGCCTTTGTTCTTCCATGACATTTTGGACAATTTCAGGGGTGATTTTCATCAGTAAATCTGGTTTACGCCGCCATGTTCCACTGCCTGAGCATGGAACATCCAACAACACGCGATCATATTGTTTTTTTGGTAATTTTTCAATAGGAACAATTTGTGCGTTAAATACACCTGCTTTGGCGAGTCGTTCTTTTGCACGTTTCAAACGGAATTCGTGAATATCTGAAAGGATGATTTCACCTTTGTTTTCCATGACGTTTGCAAGAGACAAACTTTTTCCACCTGCACCGGCGCATAAATCAAGAACGTGCATTTTGTCGTTACTGTCAACCAAAAAGCTAATAATTTGAGCTCCTTCATCTTGAAATTCTATTTGGCCGTCTTGCAGTAATGGGTGACCATAAATTAAACGTCTTTTTAAACGAAGACCAACTTTTGAATACTTCATTCGCTCGGGGCAATAAAATCCTTCTTGATTTAAATTAGACAGAACGTCTTCGATGGTGTTTTTAAATAAATTCACACGAATATCAATGGAGGCAGCTGTTAACAAAACCTCGTTCACAATTGATTCTGCATTAGGGAGAAGGGCTCTTACCCATGCTGGAATACATTCGACCTGATTATAAGATTGATTCTCAATCATCTTAATTTCTTCTTTGGTCAAAATATGGGGGTGATAATGTGATCCGTCAAACCAGTAGGTAATTTCAGACATAGGCATTTGACCAATCCAAGCAAAATACCGTGCCACCAGTAATCTCTCATTAATTGTTTTTCCTTTTAAAGCATGATGCATACGAAGGATTTGAAAAAAATGATGAGCCAAAAATTGCCGATCCTTAGAACCAATGTAACGCCTTTCTTTCAGGTATCTTGATAAAACTGTGTCTGCTGGAACATTTTTATTAGCATTAAAAATTTGTAAAAGCTCTATGAGGCCTTGAGCACGCCCACCTGGAGTCATAACGTTATACACTGATTTAAAAGAATCTTTTTCTTAAGGTATTTAAGCATATGTAAATAAAACAAATCAAATGCATAGAGCAAGGCTTTTTTCAAAATTTTACATTGATATAACAACTTGATAAAGTTAACTTATACCTTTCCTTTTTTATAAAAACAAAAGAGGATGTGTCGGGTTACCGTTCATCAACCAAAAGGAGATACAAGATGAGATTTTACGAGCTTGTTTTTATCGCTCGCCAAGATTTAACACCTGCTCAGGTGGAAGGTCTGGCACGTCATTATACAGGCGTGATCAAAGAATTTGGCGGCGATGTGAAAAAGACAGAATTTTGTGGGTTGCGCCAATTAGCTTATGCCATTAAAAAAAATATACGTGGTTATTATGTTTTATTAAATGTTGAAGCCGACCATGACTGCATGAAAGAAGTGGAGCGCCAAATGAAATTGAATGAAGATGTTTTAAGGAATTTAGCAGTTCGCGTTCCTGCATTGAACCATGAGCCATCACCACTCATGCAACAAAAAAATTATAAAGATGAAATCAGCCGCAAAGCTGATGATGATTTTATTGAGGATTAAGGAGTTTACCCATGGAAGCAACAACAGAAGTTAAAAAAAAACAGTACTTCAAACGTCGTCGTATTTGTCCATTTTCTGGTCCCAATGCACCAGATATCGATTATAAAAATGTGACATTATTGATCAAATTTGTGTCTGAGCGCGGTAAAATTATGCCAAGTCGTATTACCGCTGTATCTTGTTCAAAACAAAGAGAACTGGCAATGGCAATCAAGCGTGCACGTTATTTGGCATTAATGCCATTTGCTAACGTTTAAAAGAGGTTAAAATGACAAATATCATTTTATTAGAACGTATCCCTTTCCTGGGGAAAATGGGAGACGTAGTCTCTGTTAAGCCTGGTTATGCAAGAAATTACTTGCTGCCAAAAGGAAAAGCTTTAAGAGCAACCCAGGTTAATGTGGAACTTTTTTCAAAGAAAAAATTGGAATTAGAAGCTACCAACTTATCAAAAAGACGTGACGCAGAAGCTGTGTTTTCCAAATTGGATCAATTTGAAATGACACTGATTCGCCCCGCCAGTGAGGTTGGTCAATTGTATGGGTCCGTTCGAAACAAAGACGTTTCTGATGAATTAGAGGTTAATGGATTTAAAATTCAAAAATCTCAAATTATTATTCAAAAGCCAATTAAAACTTTGGGGCATCATGAGGTATTTGTGATATTGCATCCAGAAGTAAAGGCAACCATCAAAATCACCATTGCTAAATCAAAAGAAGAAGCTGCTGCTAATTTTGATGAAGCTGATGTCATTGCGCTTATTCAACCTGAAGAGATTTCAGAACGCGATTAAAGCGATGTTAAAGCCACGTTTGTTTAAAAAAATGATGTGGCTTTTACCAAATTTTTTAACATTTTTTAGATTAATTGCGGGTTTTATCATTATTTACATGAGTAAACCTTGGAATTTTATATTATTTTTTCTTGCCTCCATATCCGATTTCTTTGATGGTTTTTTAGCAAGATTATTTAAAGTTGATTCATCTTTTGGTGCAATATTTGATCCTATTGCGGACAAAATTTTTTACGGGACCTTATGTATTTTTTTAAATATGTCTGGACGTATTCCAACAATTCCACTCATATTGGTTTTAATAAGGGACGCGGCCATTATTATATTGGGTCTTTTTTTAAAAAAACGCATTCCAAAATTTTCGATTCGCCCAACCATGATCAGTAAAATTAATACAACATGTATTTTTTTAGGAATTGGAGGAGTTCTTTTGACGGTTTCTTGTGCTATCCTTGATATCATTTGGATCAGTGTGAGTATTTTAACTATGTTGTCATCTATTCAATACGCAAAAATTTTTATTCATGTTTTAGATCAAGATTAATTAGAAAAATTTCAGAATTTTAAGTGTTATAATAAGTATATGAGACATGAATAACTTTAAAAAATGAGAATTTTATTATGCTTTGCACTGTGTATAATGACAGTGTTTTCAAATGAAAAAATTTTAAAAGCAAAAAAATCAGTCGTAACCATTCATACCGTACAAGATAACGAACAAACTTGGAATCCTTTTCAAGATCCCATTTTTAATATGTTTTTTGATCATCTCTCTAAACAATCTTTTGAAACGGTATCAAGTGGATCTGGAACTGTCATTTCTTACCGTAAAAAAAAATTCATTCTGACGTGTTATCACGTTGTAAAAGGGGCTAAAAATGACAAAGTTCGTATAACGTTATTTAATGGAAAACGGTTTTGGGCCAACATTTGTCAAAAGGATGCCAAGCATGATTTAGCGTTATTAAATATTCCAGATCAAGAAAATACAAATGACCTTGAATCTCTTCATCTTGGTACGCAAGAGCAAATCACAGAAACGGAGGAAGTTTATGCGATTGGAAATGGTGCGGGGATTGGTGTATCCGTTGTTAATGGGATTATTTCTGCGTTTCCAACCTATGACGGGAATGTTTTTTTGCAAACAACTGTTGGTATTAACCCTGGTAATTCTGGTGGCGGATTATTAAATAAAGATGGAGAATTGATTGGTGTTCCTAATGCCATTTTAATTAAGCCAAATGTTATTGGGTTTTGCATTCCAATTGCCCGGGTTTTAAAATTTCTTAATCAAGATCAAACACAATGGTCTTTGGGAATTAAAGTCAGCCAAATTGATGATGACCAACGTTTGGGAGTTAAAATATCCTATGCATCAGATGATAGTCCTTTAAAAAATTATGTTGGATCTATAATTACAAGTTTTAATGGTTCTCCTATTCATAAGGTGGAAGAATTATTGTTTTACGAAGATACCTTGGTGAATAGCAAAGTTAATGTTGAACTTGAATTGCCTTCTAAAGAACGAAAAGAGGTTTCTGTGGCGCTTATCAAAGCTCCTCTTAAGAAAAAAACTGTACTGACGGGTGTATTAAAAGGGATGGAGGTTGAAGAGATTAATGGCCTTGTCACGGTCATTGAACGTGGAGATGGGCCTTATAGTAATAACTTTGAAGAAGGAGACATCATCACCATTTTAAATAATACAAAGATTGATTCAGTTAAAACAATCCAAGATGTTTTAACATTACCCAGCGTTGGATTGTCATTTACAATCCAACGTGGTAATGGTAGTGTAAGTTTTTCAGTTGGACAACAAACTAGACAACTAAATCATGGCCACTCGTTTTTTTCATAAGACCAATAACACAATCACCTAAGCCCGATCCAGAAATTTTAGACCCATGGCATCGTTGGCGCAATTGTTGCGCCAACGTGTTTAATGTGTCGTTACTGACACCTAAATCTTTGTGACACTGATGATGATCATTAAATAGTTGACCAATTTTTTCATAGTTTAAATCTAACATGGCTTGTCTCATTTGTTGAGAAATGTTCCCAATTCGTTGATAAATTTCCTTGTATTTTTCAGGCTCATTATTTTCCTTTTCTTGAACATATTTGATAACATCTGCCGTTTTCATCTTTGATCCACTGTAAAATATTTCAAGAACCAACCTGGAATTCAATAATTCAACGCGATTATTTTCATAATAAACAATTTTTTTATAATAAGACGTTAAAATGTCGCCCCCGGATGCAGCTCCTTGGATTGAACGAGACACATCCAAACATAAGTCACAAATATTAAATTTTGATTGAAAATATTCTTGCAAAGCCATAGATAATGCGACACTTAAGGCTGCTGATGAGCCAAAACCATAGCTTGGGTTAATATCTGAGAAAATATCGATACAGAAACCTGATTTAAAAAAATCAGAAAATTTTCTTAAAACTGCTATTGAGAAAGATTGATTATAAACAGGATCAAATACGTCTTTAAAAGATAAAATCAAAGTTTTTGATATGTTTCTGTAATAAATAGTGATTTTATCTCGATGTTCGTAAGCCTCACGAATACGAGCTGTTAAAATTTTTTTGATGGGTCTACATATGCCAGGAAAACCTTTTAAAACGGCATGTTCACCACTAATCATTAAAGATCCTGGGGCAGTTCTGATAATCATTGAAATGATAATAGTATCTGTTAAGAAAAGATTAGCGTTTCTGGTAGTTGGTGTCTATTTTATGCAAGGAAAATCAGCAATTTTTATTTTAGATAAAAGAATATATCTTTTAATGGTGCATTTCTAAAGAATCTTTAAAATAAATGCATGTTAAGATGCAAAAAACATAAGCTTGTAAAAATGCAACAATTGCCTCAAATCCAAATAACCCTACGTGAATAATGAAAGGAAACACGCCCAAAGGATTGAAATTTTCAAATAATGTGGTTGAAAAAGATGAGAATAATTTCATAATCACATGACCACATATCATATTGGCACATAAGCGAATTCCTAAACTGAGTGGCCTGGATAAAAATGACAAAATTTCAACGGGTATTAAAAGAGGTGCCATCACCAGTGGCACATTTGATGGCATAAATATTTTAAAAAAACCAAGGCCGTGTTGGTAAAAACCAATCATGATAGATGATAAAAAAATTATTAATGCTAAAACCAATGTGACTAAAATATGGCTGGTAATTGTGTAAAAACCAGGAATCAGACCCAATATATTACATCCAAAAATAAATATAAATAATGATAAAATGTAATGAAAAAATAATGGCGTTCGTTCTTTTAAATAACTGTGCACCAATTCATAAAAACCATCAATTGCCATATTAAAAATCATAAACAATCGTTTCGGTACACAGTTTTTTTGAGATTGTTGGGTTTTAATGACAATCAATAACAAAATGATAATGAAACACAATACAATCATTAAAAACAAAGAAAAATTTGTGATCGACAGGTCCCATTCTCCAATGTGGAAAGGAATAATTGTTTTGATCTCAAATTGCTTTAAGGGATTGTCTATCATGATGATTCTTTCGAAAATTTTTCAACGACATCGTCAATAGATCCCGCCATGTAAAAAGCATTTTCTGGAATATGGTCATACTCACCTTCGCAAATTCCTTTGAATCCTTTGATGGTGTCTTGAATATTGACAAGGCATCCAGGGATACTTGAAAATACTTCCGTCACATGAAAAGGTTGAGATAAAAATTTTTGAATTTTTCGAGCCCTTGCCACGGTTATTTTATCGTCTTCACTGAGTTCTTCCATGCCTAAAATCGCAATCAAATCCTGTAATGATTTATAGGTTTGAAGGATACGTTGCACTTCTCGTGCCACTTGGTAATGCTCTTCCCCCACAATATTAGGATCTAAAATACGAGAGGTCGAATCTAATGGGTCTACGGCCGGAAAAATACCCATTTCAGAAATGGCCCGGTTCAAAACAGTTGTGGCATCTAAATGGATGAATGATGTGGCAGGTGCCGGATCTGTTAAATCGTCTGCGGGCACATAGACCGCTTGGATACTAGTAATAGATCCTTTTGAAGTAGAAGTGATGCGCTCTTGCAGCTGCCCCATTTCGGTAGCAAGGGTCGGTTGATATCCAACAGCTGAGGGCATGCGCCCTAATAATGCTGATACTTCCGATCCTGCTTGAGTAAATCGGAAAATATTATCAATAAATAACAATACGTCTTTATGTTCTTCATCACGAAAATATTCAGCAACTGTCAGTCCAGTCAGTGCCACGCGAGCGCGTGCCCCAGGTGATTCATTCATTTGACCAAAAACAAGAGCCGTTTTAGAGCCTTCTTCCTCCAATTTAATGACGCCAGCATCAATCATTTCATGATACAAATCATTCCCTTCGCGAGTGCGTTCGCCAACACCTGTGAATACAGAATATCCACCATGTCCTTTGGCAATATTATGAATGAGTTCAGTCATTAAAACAGTCTTTCCAACGCCTGCTCCACCAAATAAACCAATTTTTCCTCCCTTTGGGTAGGGAGTTAAAAGGTCAATAACTTTAATGCCTGTCCATAAAATATCCGTTGACATAGATTGCTCTGTAAAAGAAGGCGGGTCACGATGGATAGGCATTTTTTTGACGAACTTAATTGCACCTCTGCCATCCATTGGATCCCCCACTACATTCATGATGCGACCTAATACGTGGGGGCCAACAGGAACCTGAATAGGAGCATAGGTTTGATGTACCTCCTGGCCTCTAACCAATCCATTGGTGGAATTCATGGCAATACAACGGACAGTTTTTTCTCCCAAATGTTGGACGGCTTCTAAAACCAACACACCATGCGATGTTGTAATAGTTAATGCATCACATATCTTTGGTAACTTTGATGCAAAATCTACATCGACAACTGAACCAATAACTTGACTGACAACACCATGTTCCATCATTAACAATATGTGATATGTATTCTTTAATTAAATTCTATCATGTGTTTCAGTCTCCCATAAATTTTTTCTCTTACTTAATAGATTCACACCTGTGCGGGAATGACAAAAAGAGCACGGGAAGACATCTTTTATATACTAATCTATCATCAAATTTTGACATATAGTGCATTATTATCCTAAGTTACAACGATTTGACATGATTTCGAAAAATAAAGTATATTAGCACTCAAGAGAGGTGAGTGCTAACAGCCTCTTGAGACTATTGTTCTGAATCAGCAAAAAGGAGTCAAATTGATGAACTTTAAACCATTACATGATCGCGTTCTTGTAGAGCGGATCGAATCTGAAGAAAAAACATCTGGTGGAATTATTATTCCAGATACGGCAAAAGAAAAGCCCATTGAGGGAAAAGTTGTTGCTGTTGGCTTAGGCCTTAAAGGAGATGACGGAAAACATACACCCCTTGAGTTGAAAGTGGGGCAAAAGATCGTTTTTGGGAAATGGTCTGGAACCGAAGTAAAAGTTGGTGGCAAAGATTACCTCATTATGAAGGAATCTGATGTCATGGGAATTATTGAGTAAAGGAGAATATCATTATGGCTGCAAAAGAAGTTAAATTTAACGCGGAAGCTCGCGAAAAATTATTAAAAGGCGTTGACATTTTAGCCAATGCCGTCAAAGTCACATTAGGCCCCAAAGGTCGAAATGTTTTGTTAGACAAATCTTACGGTGCTCCACGTGTGACAAAAGACGGTGTATCCGTTGCTAAAGACATTGAACTTGCTGATAAGTTTGAAAATATGGGCGCTCAGATGTTAAAAGAAGTTGCGACAAAAACATCTGATTTAGCTGGTGATGGAACGACAACTGCAACCGTTCTTGCTCAAAGTATCGTTCGTGAAGGTGTCAAAGCCGTAGCGGCCGGTATGAATCCAATGGATTTAAAACGCGGCATTGATATGGCTGTTAAAGCTGTTATTACAGAAATTAAAAAACACAGCCGCTCTGTATCCACCAACGAAGAAATTGCCCAAATTGGAACAATTTCTGCAAATGGCGAAAGAGAAATTGGTGAGATGCTTGCCAAAGCCGTTGAAAAAGTTGGAAAAGAAGGTGTTATCACCATTGAAGAAGCAAAATCTCTGAATACCGAATTGGATATTGTGGAAGGAATGCAATTTGATCGTGGATATATCTCCCCGTACTTTGTTACTAACAACGAAAGAATGACTTGTGAATTGGATAATCCATATATTTTAATTTTTGAAAAGAAATTATCGACACTTCAACCATTATTGCCAATTTTAGAAGCTGTCGTTCAATCAGGTCGTCCTCTTTTAATTATTGCGGAAGACGTTGAAGGCGAAGCCTTAGCAACTCTTGTTGTCAATAAATTACGTGGTGGACTGAAAGTGGCTGCCGTTAAAGCCCCAGGTTTTGGCGATCGCCGTAAAGCTATGTTGGAAGATATTGCCATTTTAACAGGTGGTCAGCTTATTTCTGAGGAATTGGGTATAAAGCTTGAAAATGTGAATATGTCCATGCTTGGTCATTCCAAAAAAGTCCAAATTACAAAAGATGATACAACCCTTGTGAATGGTGGTGGATCAAAAGATGATATCAAAGCCCGTTGCAATCAAATTCGTGCACAGGTTGAAGATTCTACGTCTGATTATGATCGTGAAAAACTCCAAGAACGCTTGGCAAAATTAAGTGGTGGTGTAGCCGTAATCCGTGTTGGCGGGGCGACTGAGATCGAAGTTAAAGAACGTAAAGATCGCGTCGAAGATGCAATGCATGCAACCCGTGCCGCCGTTGAGGAAGGCATTGTTGTGGGTGGTGGTGTTGCATTACTGCGCAGTGTCAAAGCCTTGGAGCATATCAAAACCTCAAACCGTGATCAAGCTGTTGGTGTTGAGATTATCAAAAGAGCTTTGGAAGCACCGTGCCGTCAAATTGCTGACAATGCTGGTGTGGAAGGTGCTGTTGTTGTTGGAAAAATTTTAGAAAACAACGATTACGCTTTTGGTTATGACGCTCAAAATAACGAGTACAAAGACCTGATCAAGGCTGGTATTATCGACCCCACAAAAGTTGAAAGGACGGCCCTTGAAGACGCTGCATCAATCGCATCATTATTGCTGACAACAGAAGCAATGATTTGCGAAAAAGTTGAGCCAAAAGCGCCTGCAATGCCTGGTGCACCTGGTATGGGTGGCATGGGTGGTATGGGAATGGATTATTAATTTTATTTCTTCTATCTAAAATAATTATCAAGAGGGAAAAAACCCTCTTGATAGAAAAAATTACGAAATAATGATAGATCTTGTACTACGTATGGTCATGATCATGAGGCTGACTATAACTATAGGTGCCTTATTGATGTCAAGATAAAAAAAACAGTGAGATTGTGACAATTTTAATACGTTTGACTATAGAATTGATCGCTTGAAATTGTGAATAAAGTAAAAAAAACTCAATAATATAATTGTTCAACCCATAAGATTGTTTACGATAGGAGGCGAATTGTTTTTTATATGTGGAACCGATACAAATGTTGGAAAAACATTTATATCTGCATGGATATGTTGTCATACGGGATTTTCTTACTTTAAGCCTATTCAAACGGGAACTCAAGATGGGTCCGACACGGACACGGTTAAAAAACTTGCACGTGGTCACGTCTATCCAGAAATATATCGCTATCAAACACCTGTGTCTCCCCATTTGGCTGCTTACATTGAGGGTTATGTTATTCATATAGATAAAATTCAATTGCCATCTTATCAGCGGCTGATTATAGAGGGTGCGGGAGGAGTTCTTGTTCCACTCAATTCTCAAGATCTCATGATTGATTTGATTCAACGACTACACGTGCCCGTGATTGTTGTGGCACGTACTGCCTTAGGAACCATTAATCATACATTACTTACACTGCAAGCATTGTATTCACGCTCTATTCCCGTTGCAGGTGTCATCATGAATGGGATTGCAGATGAGTATTGTCATGATGTTCATATGGCTATTGAATGGTATGGAAAAACCCGTATTATTGCTCATTGTCCCTATTTACCAAATGTGACTTATCAAACATTAAAGGAACATCCGTTGCCCCCAAAATTGATGACTATTTTAAAGGGAACAGATCAATGACACCTCTGATCGTACCCCCCATGACATTGTCCGAGCGTGATAAAAAAATTATGTGGCATCCCTTTACCCAAGAAAAAACAGCCCCTGATGTAATCGCCATTCAAAAAGCATCTGGAGCTTATTTATATGATGAGAAAGGACGGCGCTATATGGATTTGATATCCAGTTGGTGGGTCAATATTCACGGCCATACTCATCCTGAGATTGCACGCCACATTTATGAACAAGCACAAACGTTGGAACATGTGATGTTTGCGGGATTTACCCATGAACCGGCTGTTGTGTTGTGCGAAGAGTTACAAACAATTTTACCCCAAGACTTATGTCGATTTTTCTTTACGGATAATGGGTCAACGGCGGTAGAAGCTGCCGTCAAGATGGCTTATCAGTATTGGAAAAATATGGGGCAGCATCAACGACAATTTTTTTTAAGTTTCGATGGAGGATATCACGGGGATACCTTTGGCGCGATGTCGGTTGGGGCGCGTTCAGGATTTCACGACCATTTTAAAGATTTGTTTTTTCAAGTTTTGTCGGTTCCTTACCCTTGTACTTGGGATGAAGACATAGATATTGAACACAAAGAACGGCAAGCAATGACAACACTGATTGGCTATCTTGATAGCTACGCAGACCGTATTTCCGCCATTATTTTAGAGCCATTGATCCAA
>JBIKYJ010000091.1:0-3218 GCA_044355315.1 Alphaproteobacteria bacterium
TGCAACTTCTTGATTGTAAAGCTGTGGCAGCCAAATCTGCAAGCCCTTTTACCTTAGCTTTATTCAAACCTGTACAGCGTTTTTTTAAATCATCTTCTATGGAGGTTAGCAATGTGGAAGACGCCACCGGTGAGCAGTCTCATTTTATGGCTATTTGTTCTAAAATTTTCCTTATTTTAACAGGATTTTTTTATATTACAAATAAATCGTCAGGTGGTAAGCAGCCTGACCCAAAAAATTTAATATATGCAAATGGTTTTTATGAAACACAAGACGGTAAATTTTGTTTTAATAAGAATTTTAAAAAAATTGGAGATATAGTGTTATCCGTATTTCCAGATCACAGGCGTCATCTGGGTGTGCTACCTTATATTCCATTATATTTTTCACTACATGACCGATTTCAATCAAAAACAGACTTTGATAATTTCTTAGTCAAAAATTTCAATAAGGACTATATTTGTGATGAGAGTTCTATTGATTTTCTCAGAGACAATCAAAATAAATATCCTTTATTTGAAAAAAATTTTACGGATATTTTTTTGGAAAACAGTGCGCATAAAGTTATGTCGGTCATTTACGATACAAAACGCTTGAGCAAAAGCGAAATAAAAAAAAATTTATATAAATTTATGGAATTAACTGGTTTTCCTTTTAAAAAGGTGACTGACCTAAAAAAAATCGTGGTTGCCTTTAATAATATAAAAAAATCTCCTGACAATGAAAAATTAGTTATTCGCCAAGAAAATATAAATACTTTTTTAAGTTTGTTGTCTCAAGAAGATGTTGATCTTTTAAGCAAAAAAATTGAAGATCCCATTTGGGGCAGTTGTGGGGAATTCCAATTCGGTTCACTCAGTGTAGCCAATGCATCGTCACGGTCTCAATATGAAACCATTAAGATGGTTCGAAGTGATAGATACTATGAAGCGTTAATTTTTTTACTTGATGGGAAAATGCAAAAAGTTAAAGATCCAGTGGAGCATATCGGCGCGTATATTCAAAAACATGCGCTTGAAAAAAAAGATGTTTTAATGGAACAAATTAAAAAAATTGAGACTAAGAAACTGTCTCTCGCTGTGCAAATAGTTGAACACGATTTGGGCGATCCTGATCTCATAGCCTTTTCTGAGGAGAAGAAAGCAAGCCGGTGGGGGGAATCGATTTTTTTATTCCAAAATACCCTGGATTCCAATGGTAAAAACAGATGCTCTTGTGACCCTGGTGCTTTTTTGCTTTTTTCGCTCACGGGAGGTAAGAACGGAGAAAATGCTTTAGATGATATCGCTGTTTTGTATACAGATGAGGCTAAATGGACTGCTTTATATTCGGAATATTTAAGAGAATTTAAAATACACAAACCAGATTGTACTTTCAATGATATGGATAAAATATTGTCTTCAGAAACTATTTATGAGAAAAATCCTGAACTTCAAAAGCAATACAAGTACGATAAAAAATGTCTGTATGTCACAAAAATGACTCATGGCTTAATGACACTTGATGAAGAAGATCCGGAAAAAATTAAAAAATTATGGACGGATAAAGTGAAAGAAGAATTTAAATGTGATCCCGATAAAAATATGCTGATCAGATTAAAAGGGTTGCTTAATTTTTTGCGTTTAAAGTCAAACAAAAAAAATTTAACACGAAATATTGTTCCTTTATTGAAAGAATTTGTAAAAAACAATTTTGGATCAAACTCAGACGATAACACTATTGAGAGGTTGTTCAAACAAAAATCATACGATTTTCAAGATATAGATCCAAAATTTTATTTCGGGATATTTTTGGACAGATATGTATTTTTAAGAACATTACAAAGGAGGCCCATTGCTCCCGTTAATTCAATAAATAATTTTACCTATCTTTTGTGTCAAAGTGTATTTCCCTATATCGATGCCCAAAACATAGGAGAAGAGTTTGTAAAAACAATAGGACTGAGTGATGCAGATTCCGAAGCATTTATAAAGGCCGTCAAGACAGGTAATTTTGACGAGGTTGAGCGGCACCCAAGTTACGAATCGTTTCAAGACAGATGGGATGATGAACTGATTCAAAGAACGGAGAAGATTTTAAAAGAATATGATGAGCAGAACAATAAAATTTCTAAAGATATTTTTTAAAAGCATTTCCAAAATCTGATTAAACCAAAATTAACCCCATCAAGTTTGGCAGTGGCTTGTATTAATTACGCCAAAAATTACAGAAATATAGAAAAAAACAAAATATCTTCACAAAATAATGATTCACACAGCCAAGAGTTCTCAGAAGAGAGTATGATTAAGTTTATTTATAATGCTGTGACAAGTTGTCCTGAAAAATATCAAGAAACTGTAGACTCACAGCTTCATATAGAAGAATGTAATGAACAAGAAAAATGCAGGTATAACAAGATAGCCAAAAAAATGAAATGGCTTTTTGA
Organism: Alphaproteobacteria bacterium; assembly: GCA_044355315.1. Classification (GTDB taxonomy): domain Bacteria; phylum Pseudomonadota; class Alphaproteobacteria; order JALRGP01; family JALRGP01; genus JALRGP01. Next base: position 2,426 of record JBIKYJ010000091.1, read on the forward strand.
CGGTGTTGATGAAATTATTAACAATAAAGGAAATTTTGAAATTAAATTACAGACTCTAATGAAAAAGGATGAATTATCAGATGTCGACCAAAAAAATTTTAAAAAATGGGCAAAATCTTATTATGAATCGAAAACAAATAAGCGTTAAATAGTTTTATGATGCCATGTCTGCTGTGTGTAGGCATGGCTTGTGTATAAAAGACCCAGTAAAACGTAAGATAAACAACGTTCTTGCGAACCCTAACCCTTCCCGTGAAGAGATTAAGGATTTGAAGAATCACTTAAATGACCCAACCCTGAATCTAGATGAGCGCTCAGAAATTCAAAACATCATACAGCGACATGAAAAAAAATAAGCAAAGTCAGTAAATACCATAAAAATCTCACACACCTGAACTACACAGGGGTGGTACCCAAAATCTTTTGAACGTCTTCTTGTGTCAAACCACTAACCATCGCAATCATTTCAATTCCACATCCACTTTTTTTCATATTTTCAATCATCTGAACTTTAGCTTCATAAGCGCCTTTCTCTATCCCCTTCTCTATCCCCTCTTTTAAACCCTTCTGTATCCCCTCTTTTAAACCTTTCTCTATCCCCTCTTTTAAACCTTTCTGCATTCCTTTCTGCATTCCTTTCTGCATTCCCTCTTTTTTGGCCGTTTGAAGGGCATCGATATTATCCAGTGCCGCAATCTTAAATCGTTCATACTCCATCAATTCTCCTTGGTTCCACATACATTTTTCAATTGTATGATAGGCTTCCTTAATTTCCCTAGGAGTTGGCGTATGA
>JBIKYJ010000004.1:0-28683 GCA_044355315.1 Alphaproteobacteria bacterium
TACGAAGCTAAAGTTCAGATGATCAAAGAATTACATGGTGATGGAATTCCTTTATCCTCTATTATCAAAGCAACTAATCTTAAAAAAGAAGAGATCGAAAGAATCTTACACACATCTTCTTATTAACTATACCTTGGTTTTAAATGGTATGATTTTTTTAAGCGAAAGATAAAAAAAATCATAATGAACGACGTTATTGTCTTGGGGGCTGGCCCAGGCGGATATGTGGCGGCGATTAAAGCAGCTCAAATGGGTTTGAAAATAACCATCATTGAAAAACAACATTTGGGTGGAGTGTGTTTGAATTTTGGGTGTATTCCAACAAAGGCTTTGCTTCATTCTGCTCATATTAAACATATAATGGACCACGGAGATACTTTTGGTTTTAAAGTCAATTATACTTATCATTTTGATGACGTTATTCAACGTTCCAGACGTATTGCCGATCAACTAAGAAAAGGCGTGGAGGGATTGCTTAAAAAAAACAAAGTCACCGTCATATCTGGTCATGGTCGTTTTGAAGACAGTCAAACAATTTGTGTAAATAGTGAAAAGATCAAAGGACAATCCATTATTATTGCAACCGGTGCACGTCCTCGGATGTTACCATTTATTCCAAATCATGAACGCGTGTGGACCTCAAAACAAGCACTTTTGCCGCCATTTTTCCCAAAAAGCCTAGTGATTGTCGGATCAGGAGCGATTGGTATGGAGTTTGCTAGTTTTTATAATACCTTTGGCACTAAGGTTACGGTGATCGAAGTCCAGCCATCTATTTTACCCCAAGAAGACGCGGAAATATCAATGATGGCACAAAAAATATTTGAAAAGCAAGGAGTCATCATCAAAACCTCATGCGAATTACACAAAGTAGAGGCTACGAACACGTCCGTCAAATGTTATGTAGGATCAGATATTTTGGAAGCAGATGCTATGATTGTTGCTATTGGTATCAAAGCCAACATTGATGACATTGGATTAGATAAAACAAAGGTCACAACGGAACGGGGTTCAATTATCACCAATGGTTATATGCAAACACAAGATCCATGCATTTATGCCATTGGAGATGTATGCGGAGCGCCATGGCTTGCCCATAAAGCCACTCACGAAGGAATTATTGCCGCCGAACACATTAAAGGGCTCAGTGTCCATCCATTAGACGTTAAAAAAATCCCAGGATGTGTATACTCTTTGCCACAAATTGCTAGTATTGGGCTTAACGAAGACACAGCCAAAGCTTTAGGAAGAAAGTTAAAGATAGGACGATTCCCCTATCATGGAAATGGAAAAGCATTGGCTATGGATCACATCGATGGTATGGTTAAAACCATTTTTGATGATGAAACGGGAGAACTGCTGGGGGCCCATATGATTGGGGGGGATGTGAGTGAATTAATTTCAATTTTTTCCGTTGCAAAACATATGGAAGGCGTTGACATTGACTTTATACAAACGGTCTTTCCCCACCCCACCCTCAGCGAAATGATTCATGAAAGTGTTTTAAATTCTCATGGTAAAGCCATTCATATTTAATTAAAGGATATCAATTATGAATACAATTGACACAGCAGTTTTTCCCATTGCGGGACTTGGAACACGTTTTTTACCCGCCACCAAATCGATTCCAAAAGAAATGTTACCAGTTTTAGATAAACCTCTGATTCAATATGCGGTTGAAGAAGCCAAAGCCGCAGGCATTAAAAAATTTATCTTTATTACTTCAAAAGACAAAGAAGCCATCGAAAATCATTTTGATCGCTATTTATTTTTAGAAGATTTTTTAAAAAAACGTGGAAAAGATAAAGAATTAGAATTGATTAAAGATTGTCATTTGGACACGGGAGAAGCTATTTTTATTCGCCAACAAGAACCTCTCGGATTGGGACATGCTATTTTGTGCGCACGCCATTTTGTAGGAAACCGTCCCTTTGGAGTAATCCTGGCCGATGACTTGATTGTGTCTGAACAACCATGTTTAGGACAAATGATCGATAATTATCGCGGGAGTAATATGGTCGCTCTCATGAATATTGATAAAGAAGACACGCAGAAATATGGCATTATTCAACCGCAACTAATTGAGGGAAAAATGGTTCGAGCGAGTAGTGTTGTTGAAAAACCACACCCCAACGATGCACCATCAACCATGGCCATCGTGGGACGTTACATTCTAGACCCATCAATTTTCTATGATTTATTGCACAAGGAAAAAGGTGTTGGCGGAGAAATTCAATTAACAGATAGCTTGCAGAGAACAATCAACCACTCTCATTTACATGGTTATTTTTTTGATGGAGAAAGATTTGATTGCGGCACAAAGGAAGGGTGGTTTATGGCGAATATGCATATGGCTATCCAACAAGGTATTTATAAGAAGCCTTCAGGATAAGAATTGAAGGAGAGTATTCCTTCATTTGTTGGCATTTAATCACAATGCTTTAATTTATAGCATGTGATTGGGGATGACGTTAAGAACAGAAAGCTGTCATATTCAAGCACCGAAGACTCAACATTAAATGATATAAACTCATATACATAAAATTAATAGAAACAATAACTGCTACAATAAGATAAGACATCTTTTTGACAACATCTTTGTCTGAAGATTCGAAAGACCCAGAAGATAAAAGCTTTGAACCAACGCAACAACAACTAAAAAAAGCATACGACGAAGGAAAAGCCCCCGTATCACAGGATGTTGTTCATTGGTTTAGCTTTTTAAGTATTGCCATGGTGATGTTGTATGTGATGCCTCATTTTTTACATAAGTTGGCGCAACATTTAAGTTTGTTTTTTGGTATGCATGGTTTTAATCACCACTCATTGGCCGTTTTAAAACAAAGTTTTTGGGGGGTCATTGGTGTGATTATGTCTTTGTGCATACTGCCAATAATGATTAATCTTTCTCAGTCTTATAAAGGAATCACTTCTAAAAATATTGGACTCAAGTGGGACAAGTTGTCCATATCTAAAGGGATTAAACGTATCATTTCATCTCAAAATTTTATTAATTTAATAAAAAATATATTTAAAATAATAGCTATTGCAGCTGGTATTGTCATTGCAATTTATGAAAAATTTTATCACATTGATGATTGGATGTATACCCAACCAATGGGAGCGTTGCGTATTTGTCAAAAATTATTGGTGATTATATTTGGTGTGATTCTAGCCATTTATTTTTTAATAGCAATTTTTGATTTTTGGTATCAAAATTACACCTTTATAAAAAATCTACGTATGAGCCATGAGGAGGTTAAAAAAGAATTTAAAGAAAGTGAAGGAGACCCTCATATCAAGGGAAAGCGCCGTCAAATGGCACAAGAGTTGCTAAGAAAAAATGTTAAAAAATCTGTTGAAGAATCTGCATTTGTTGTGGTCAACCCCACTCATTACGCCGTTTCTATTCAATGGGATGATATGAAAATGGATACTCCTTTGGTTCTGGTCAAGGGTAAAAACCACCGCGCAGCTGTGATCAAAGATATTGCACGTATTTTACATATTCCGGTTGTGAGAAATCCCCAATTAGCTCGCTCCCTGTATGACCAAGTTGATGAAAATCATGAAATTTTACCAGAACATTACAAAGCTGTAGCTCACATTATCCAAGCAATCGTATCAAAAAAAAATCATAGATTATAGATTTTTTATAAAAAATCATTTGATGCGCGTTTCAAACGGTCATTAATAGCACAGCCAATTCCTATGTTAGGAATTGGCATCATGGCAATTCCTTGATAAAGATTTGGTTGATCGGCTTGATTTAAGATAGAAAACAAATGACATGCTGCCTCATTTAAATCTGTAGACAAACTTAATTGATAAGGAGTTTGAATATGTGTAAAGCCAAAAGCAATGAAAGCTTCATGTTTTTTTGGTTCTTTGGCATTTAATCGTAACGGCAACCTGGGTGCATAATGGCGCAGCATCATTCCTGGGGCTAAAACTTTATCAGATCTATCTAATGTATCAATATTAGAATTTAAAATAATCTCAATATCTTCTTTTAAAACCGCACCTAAACGTAAAATACGTGGTATTTGTGTAGACATATCCAAAATGGTGGATTCAATGCCAATCTGACATGGACCTCCATCTACAACTGGTATGTTGAGCTGAGCCAAAACATCCAAGGCATTTGTTGTACTGAGCCTTTCCGATAAGTTTGCACTAGGAGCACACAATGGAAAGGGTAAATTTTTCAATATACTCTGGATTATAGGGTGATTTGGACAACGAATTGCAACACTGTTTAGTCCTGCTGTGGCTATGGAAGAAATATAAGATTCTTGAGCTAAAGGAACAACAAGTGTTAACGGTTTCGATGGCCAAAAATGATGTGATAATGTCAATGAACGTTGATCAATAACCGCAAAAGACATAGCATCTTGAATATTTTTTACATGAACAATTAACGGATTGACCTTTGGGCGCCCCTTTTTTTGATAAATTTTAGAGATGGCACTATCAGACGTCGCATTGCCAGCTAAACCATACACAGTATCGGTAGGCAACACTACAACACCTTTATTACTCAAGATGTCAATGGCTTTTGATGCAGATACAAACATGTGAGAATGTCTTTTTATTGGTAATTTATATTACCTTTTTTTCACGTATGCGTGCGTAGGAACTTAACAACATATTATTTATTCAAAAACTCATAAAAATGTTAGGATGAAACAGATTAGATTCATGGATCATAGCCAAGAGCATGATACGCTCTTTTACAATCAACAACTATTTATTGATCAAAAATGTTCAGATGGATTTTTCCAATGATTTGAATATCGTTACCGGTGAAACTGGTTCCGGGAAATCATTAATTTTGGATGCGTTATTATTGGCATTTGGTGATAAAATTGATACAAAAATCATCAATGGGACGACAACGCTGACTCTTATTCTTGATGTTCATGAGGATTTTTTGTTAACACTAAGACAACAGGACGTGTTGTTGACAGATACAAATAACACAATCACCCTCAAACGCATCATCCAAAAGACAAAAAATTATTTTTCAATCAACAATACCAACGTTCCTGGGTCATTGATCCGCCTTATTAAAGAACGCTATGTCCATATTCATCATCAATTCGATCAATCAATGTTTAAGGACACGTTAAAAAATGTGATTGACCGCTCTATTGACACCTCTTCCATAGCGCAAGCTTTTAAAGATTTAGACCAAAAAAAACATGACCTTCAAAATTTAATTAATGAAAAAAACACGCTTATCGCTCAAGCCTATGTATTTGAACAAGCTTTTAAGGATCTATCCCCTTTGGGTTTAAAAGAATATGAAGAAGATGAGTTAATTGAACAAAAAAAGGCATTGGGAGATTCGGCCGCTATTTGCCAACATTTAAAAAATTTACTGACATCTCATCCTTATTTAAAACCACTCTATGAATTGGAAAAAGGCCTTGAAAAAATGTCTTTACCTCAGGCAAGTACAATGAAATCTATTGTTTTGGATTTAGAATCAATCCTTGAAGACCTAGGGGGGTTTGTTCAAAAACATGATCATGCAGCATTGCGCATCGAAGAGATTGATGCCCGATTATACGATCTTCAAATGCTCAAAAAACGCTATCATGTTCATGATTTATATGGACTTTGGATAGATGCCTGCCATTACCAAGAACGCTTGAGGGAATTAGATGATCTCATTGAGCGATTACAAAAAGAGTGTTCTATTGCTTACGCATTATATAAAAAATATGCTGATGATATATCGGCTAAGCGTAAAAGCATCGCTGAACGGTTAAAAATTCATCTCATCAATGAATTGAATTTTTTAAAAATACCTGATGCACATATAGATTTTCGTTTCAAAATCTGCCAAGACAGTATAGATGGTTATGACTTCATTGAAACATGGGTCAGCTTTAATCCAAGCATCCCCCCAGGGCCTATTGCAAAATGCGCATCGGGAGGAGAATGGTCCAGGTTTCTATTGGCACTGAAAACCTTTGAAGGGACTACTAAAGGTATTATGATTTTTGATGAAATTGATTCAGGAACAAGTGGTATTGTTGCAAAAAAAATTGGAGAAAAAATTAAAGAGATTTCTGGACACACCCAAACAATTTGCATCACCCATTCTCCTCATGTGGCGGCTGTGTCTAATCGTCATTTCAAAGTTGATAAAAAAGACCAGATGACAACCGTGACGCAGCTCAGTGAAGATCAAATTATTAAGGAATTAGCAATTCTTTTAGGCGGTGACGAAGATCAACACAACTCTACACAATTGGCAGTTCATCTACGCAAAGACATTGTGAAAAAATTTGATTATTAATGGGAATGGATAGGTGGATATCCCTTTGAAGTCGCCACAGCTCATGTATTATTTGATTTTTGTTACTCAAAAGATTTTGAAAAAATTCTATCCCTTAAATAACATTATACCGGGGAAATCGTATTACTGATTTCGGCCATTTTGTCTCCGGTTTTAATGACCTTTGACAATAAATCATAATTTTTTTCGATCTTAATCAAGTCGGTGACCTCTTCCACCGCGTTGACGTTGGATCCTTCTCGCCATCCTTGTTTGATACTGCCGCGCAGTCCATCGGCCGCAATACCCTCTTGAGGAAATCCCGAGGCATCTGTTTGGATATACATGCTGTCACCAATGGCTTTTAAACCGTTTTGATTGGGAAAGGTAGTGAGTGTGATGTCAGCAACCTTTTGTTCAACGCCGGGTTTTGTTTCCACAAACACCTCTCCAAATTGGTTAATGTGAACCGACAGCGTGTCTTGGGGTAATTTAATAGACGGAGACAATTGATAACCCGTTTTAGGCATCACAATGTCTTGATTGGGGCTCAGTTGCCATGCTCCAACCCGCGTATAGCCAGCCGACCCATCGGGAAGAGTAATTTTAAAAAAACCTTCTCCATCGATCATTACATCCAAAGAGTTATTGGTTTGAATAGGATCCCCTTGGCTAAAAACTGAATAAATCCCCGCCGATTGCACTCCCATGCCAATTTGAAGGCCGGTTGGAGAGATGGTGCCAGCTGTGGATGTACGCATACCAACCGCCGCAAAGTCATGGGACGGTAAGTCCGTGGCCACTAAATAGCGTCTTTTAAAGGTATCCAAACCTTGGCCGGAGATATTTTGGGCCTTGACGGACAAATTTGTTTCACATAGTTGCATACCGGTTGTGGCAATGGACAGGGCATGAAAAATGGACGCTGGCATAAAAAAATGGGCATATGCTTCTTATTTATTACTCCTGCAAATTTTGTGCCATCAAGTCATCTAAAGCCTGTTTAAATCTGTTTTATTTATCCAATTTTTTAAATAAAAGCAAATAGCTGATCAGGATCGTCAGTGTACTTAAAAATAAAAAGTACGCAGGCATAGGAAGAAGAGTGCCATTATGGATAACTCCCATTAAAAACGTGAAAAATGAGATCAGAACGTAGTAAAAAAATCCAAATAAGGATGATGCCGTTCCAATAGCATATTTATAATCCACAAGAGCCAAGGCAAGAGCATTACTGGTTGCCATACAAATACCAAAATATCCGCCCATTTGGCATGAAATTGTCATAAAAACCATCGCATGATTGGAAAGACACAATAGATGATAATGGCACCCTAAAACAGTTATAGTCAATACTGCCATAGAGATAAAAATAATAAAAAGTCCAGCGGTCATGATTTTAAGAGAAGAGTATTTTTGCTGACAGAACCGAGAGACGACTCCTCCCAGTATTGCTGATAATGCAATAGCCATAAACGTGGCCCCGTAATGAGAAGAACTTAAACCTAATATGGTTATTAAATAAAAAGGTCCTTCCGCAAAATAGCTAAAGGCTACACCATTACATGCGGCCACAATGACCCCAAATCCTAAAACTTTTGGGTCCCTTACAAGGTCTTTCGCTACCGTCATGATGGATACTTTTATACGGGCGGAAGGATAATGGGTTTCGGGTAATCGACACCATGTAATGATCATTAAAAGAATAGAGAAAACTTGTAAAAAAATAAAAATAGATTGCCATCCAAATGTATCTGCCATGATGCCGCCGCACAAAGGTCCAATGGCCGGAAAAAGAGCAAGAGCAGTTCCAACGGTGGAATAAGCTCTCCCAAGGGCACTTCCTTGGAACGCATCCCGGCACATGGCTTGAGATAGGACGCTGCCAATGGCGCCTCCAGATCCCTGAACAAGACGACTGAGCATCAGTCCTTTAATTGACGTTGCATAAAAACACCCTACGCATCCTAACATAAAGATAAAAAGGCCCGCTATCACACAAGGCTTTCGACCTATATGATCCGATAATTTTCCCCAAAAAAACACCCCTAAAGAAAATCCAAATAGGTACATAGTGAGGGTATACTCTACCATTGATTGGGAGGTTTGAAGAGCCCTTTGAATATCTGGAAGAGAGGGAGAATAAATGGTTTCACACAGTTGTGGAAGCCCCGCAATTAAGACAATCAGCCAAATCGGAGGTGAGGTAACTTTATGCATCATATGATGTTGTTGTCACGGGTAGTCCTGCCTGTTTCCATGCCTGTATGCCCCCGTCAAGGGATAATACTTCAATAGAATCATCTTCTTGTGAAATTTTAAGACACGCTTTTTGGCTGCGAATGCCGGCCGCACAATAAAATACAATCTTTTTATGAGTGGTGGGAAGTTCTGATAAAGACAATAATGATAATGGCAGTAATAATGTCCCTTCAATATGTTCGATGTTGTATTCAACGGACTCACGCACATCGATCAAGATGACATCATCATGGATGAGATGCATTTTTAATTCTAAAGGACTGATAGACATAACCGTAGAAATGTATTTCTTTTTTTTAGCATACCACTCACGGGAGACTGACAACTACTATGTAGTCAGCCTCACTGAAGTCGTCCGAGTGAGGGGCTTTATCAACGTATCAGCATTATGACATATGTCGTTCCTGCCTTCACGGGCATGATCAATAAAAAATAAAAATTAGCCAGCTTTTTAATGAGGCTGACTATAAAGTTAAAAAGGCATCAATTTATTTGCTATTTGTTGACCCCATGGCAAGCTTTGCATGTCGCTGAGATCTCCACGCCCTCCATAAATAATACGACATTCTGCAATTTTATCATTAGGTATGGTGTTATTTGTTGTGATGTCTTCTTTTCTAACAATACCACGAATTTCTATTTCTCTGACCTCATTGACCAATCGAATTTCTTGACGCCCTTGGATAACCATGTTGCCATTGGGCAGTAATTGAATCACCGTGGCTGCGATTTTAAATTGGATACGATCACGAATATCATATTTTGAATTGGATCCATTTGATGAAGAATTTGACGATGCATTTAAAATATCAGGATCGATAGAGCTATCAGTTTTCTTTTGATTGAAAATTTTTGATAAACCTTTTTCCAAACCAAAAAGTTTCCCAAGCGTACTTTTATAACCGGTTTGACGATCAAATTGAGGACGCACCTCAATGGATTCTTTTTGATCAATATTGACCGCTACTGTTAAAATGTCCCCCACTTGATTGGCGCGTTGATCTTTGAAAAATGCCCTAGACCCCATTTCCCATAATGAATTTTTACAATGGTTATGTCCTGATGTTTCACAAGCAGGCATCGGCATTGTCACAGGACGATAATTGGGAAGAGTTGTTGGATCTTGGATGTAGGATAGTTGTGGTGGATCTCCTACTTCTGATAATTTTTCAGCCAAACCACATCCCCCAAGTAATAAAAAATACAATCTAATCATTAGAAATTTTTGCCTTTTTACCAGACGTGACGATCGCAATAATTTGACAAGGTTTGTCTCCTTGATACTTGGGAATGGTTTCCAAAATGATCGAATCTCCAACATGTCCATCGCTGGTTGCCTTTGCTTTTGTAGATATTTTTAAATAAGGTTTGTCATAAATAACATCAACAATGTCATTTTTTTTAATAGATGCGTTTGGGAAAATGGACGATATGCATAATGCAAAAAAGAAAAACTTTGGCATCAAACCAATGATTTTAAAATTTTATAAAAACTATGCAAAAAATATACCTAACAACATTGCCCCCCACTTTTAATCGCCCCCCCGTTCACACACAATTTTACAAAAAAGACATAAATATGGTGAAATAATATATCTTAAACAACAAAGTACGTTTGTGTTTAAAAAAATTTTAAAAATACTAGATCCATCTCAAAGACGGCGGTGGTTGATCTTGAGTGCCTCATCACTGTGTTTAGCAATTTTAGAATTAGTGACGGCCGCTATGGTGGCGTTATGGGTTAAATCCTTTTTAACCACAGATCCTATGGTGATTACTGGTATCCAATTAACCTCTCAAACCGTGAGCGGAATATTGCTGGCATTTTTCATATCCAAATGTATTTTTTTCAATCTTGATTCTGTTTTTCGCCAACATACCATTAAATCCATCGTGGCATCATTGTCACAGAAGCTGCTTCGAACCTATGGTGGTCTTCGTTATGCTGACTTTATCAATCGTAATTCTTCTTATTATCAATCGGTTATTGAAACGGATACGGATAAATTTGGTGTGTTGATGACGTCTGTGTCCGAGGTTTTTAATGAGATTCTTATCACGTCCTGTTTAATTGGGTATCTGTGGTTCACGAGCCCCACACTCATGTCCTATTTTTTGGTCGGCATAGTGATGATTTACGGCCTTCAAAAATTATCTCTCAAATTTTTAAAAAAAATCGGAGAGGATCAGCACCATTACCGTGTGATGGCCGCCCAAAAATCATCCCAATTCTTGCATGGATTTAAGGAAATAACCTTAAGAGGACATAGTGCTTTTTTTGTGAGTGAGGCTCATAAAGCCTTTACTTTAAGAGAGAAAGCCAAAGCTTATTATAATATCTTACTTCAAGGCAATCGCCCCATTATTGAAGTCATCTTTTTTAGTATCATTATGATCGTATCGGGTTCTTTGGGCCATTCAGAATTTATGACTGTGTTATCTGCTTTTGCTTATATTGGTCTTAGGTTAATGCAATTATCAAGTGGTATTCTGTCAAAGGTTTCCACAATTAAATTTTACAAGTCCTCTTTGGATGCCATCATCGAGGCTTTTTCTTGTCCTCAAAAAGAGATCCGTACCTGTCCACAATTTTCTTTTAATCAAGGAATTGAAGTAAGAGGTGTCAGTTTTGCCTTTGGACAAAGACCCATTTTAAAGAATTATGATCTCACCATTCAAAAAGGTGATAAAATTGGCATCGTAGGTGCAACGGGGTCGGGCAAATCAACCTTGGTGGATGTGCTACTCGGGCTACTCGACCCGTTATCGGGTACCGTACTTGTGGACGGTTTGTATGATGTACGGTCGGAGGAATGGAAAAGATATATTGGCTACGTCCCGCAATCCATTTATCTGTTGGACGCCTCCATCCAAGACAATATTTCCTTTGGTGAGCCTATTGACGACAACAAAATCACAGATATTATTCACAAAACCCAATTAACAAAATTGATTGAGAGACTCCCAAATGGTATCAACACGATTGTTGGAGAACGGGGTATCAAATTATCGGGTGGTGAACGCCAACGCATCGCCATTGCGCGCGCCCTTTACAAGGATCCTGAGGTGCTGATTTTTGATGAAGCGACGTCGGCTTTGGACCATGACACAGAATCAAAAATTATGGATACAATCTATAAGATTGGATATAATAAGACATTGATTATGATTGCGCACCGAACGTCAACACTCAGTCGGTGTAACCGTATTGTGGAGATTGGATGGTGAGCAGAAAAATTTTATTTGTATTTGGAGAAATGGGGTGTGGAGGCGCAGAGCGTGTCATCGCCAATGTCGCCAATTATTTATGTGATCAAGGGGATACAGTTGCCCTCCATCATTTTCAATCAAAAGATTATCAATCATTTTATGCTTTAGATTCACGTATTCGCTTGTTTCATATTGATCATCACACACGAAAACCCAGACAACCTTGGGATTATGCTATTCTCTTTGTCAAAGCTCTCTTGTCTTTGCGCAAAGTCAGTAAAAAAACCTTTCAACCGGATGTGATCATATCATTAGGTGATACAACCAATATGCTAGTCCTTATGTCTACATCCTTTACAAAAATTCCGGTCATCGTCAGAGAAGAAATCGATATTGAATATCGTAGTAAAGGTCGCTATATTTTTAATTTTTTTAGATATATTATTTATCGGTTCAGGGCAACAAAAGTTCTGGTTTTATCTGAAAAAATCAAAGAATTTTTTGGATCATTTTCAAAGCATGTGGGGGTGATTGGTAATTCTGTTCCCACTTGGGATCGTCCTAAACAAGATTACCGTACTCAATCAAAACGAATTGTCACCGTGGGACGTTTAGATATACAAAAAGATCACAAAACCTTGATTGCATCATTTAAAAACATACATACTCTGTATCCCGATTATACGCTAACAATTTACGGTGAAGGCCCCCTTCGCCAGGATCTTGAAAGGTTAATTAAAGACCTTGATCTGTCATCCCATGTGTTTCTTCCTGGAAAAGTTACAGATCCTTTAAATCGTATAGAAGACGCCGATATATTTGTTATGCCATCTCTATCAGAAGGTTTAGGAATAAGCGTGCTAGAGGCCTCAAGCATTGGTTTACCAATCATTGTGTCACATACTGTTTATAGAAATTTAGTTAATGCCGTTCACAGAGAATCTGTATTGATTTTCCCCGTTGGCGATGTGGATGCACTCACGCATTGTATTAAGGAATTAATTGATAATGATGAGCTCAGACAATCCATTGGCGAAAATGGAAAAAAGATTGCCCAATACTACACGGTTGAAAGAATCATGAATCTTTGGAACAATGTTATTAACGATGCTATTGAACATTCAAATGCTTAGAAAAATTTTAAAAATGGTACTGCCAAAACCTATTGCCCGAAAATTGGCTTATATTAGGGGCGAACTCAAAACTTCACAAATATTTAAAAATAAAAATTTAAAAGAAACGTTTTCTTTGATTTATAAAAATAATATGTGGGGAAATAAATCAAATGAATCAGAAATATTTTATTCTGGCCCAGGATCGCATGACATATCCGTAATCATTCCCTATATACAATCAGTATCATCTTTTTTAAACAGCCATAACCCAAAATTAAAGGTTTTGGATCTTGGTTGCGGTGATTTTAATGTTGGTAAAAATTTTTTAAATGATGTGGATCAATATATTGCTGCTGATATTGTTGAAGACATGATCAAATTCCATAACACTCACTATGCCAATATATGTTCTCATCTTAAATTTATTTGCTTAGATTTAGTTAATGATCACTGGCCAGATGCAGATTGTGTTTTTATTCGTGAAGTATTGCAACATTTAAAAAATGATGATATCAAAAAAGTCATCAAGCAATTTAAAAAATTTAAATATATCATTGTGACAGAGTGCTTACCTCTACATGATTTTGTTCCAAATAAAGACAAAAAGAACTATGTAGCAACAAGAGTAGCAAATGGAAGTGGTATTAATTTAGAAGTCTCACCGTTTAATTTATCAGGATTTAAAAGTTCAATTTTATGTGAGGTGATCAGACCTTGCAGTAAAGTTCGAACCATACTTTATGAAAATATAGAGAATTTTTGAGATGCTTAGAAAAATTTTAAAAATGGTACTGCCAAAACCTATCAGAAAATTAATTGGCCGTACGATCACAAAATTATACACACATCCCCTTTTGATTTTGTATTTCAAGTGGTGCCGGGGTGAAAAATCATTTGACGCAGACAACATCTGCACAAAAATAAAAAATGGATACAAAATTGTATTACCTAAACGAGATCGTCATTTGGGTTGGGATATTCGCTTCAGTGGAATATGGTCTCCATCTGAAACGATCCTTTTGGAAAAAATGTTAAAAAAAGGACAAACAGTTATTGAAGTTGGTGCGAATTATGGTTTTTTTACGTTGTTAATGTCTAAAATCATTGGCGATCAAGGAAAAATTGTGTCTTTTGAAGCAAACCCATTGGTATTTAACAATTTAAAAAATTCGATTTTGTTAAATAAAATCACAAATGTGGAGTTGCACAATAAGGGGTTGTCTGATCGTGAATTTAATTCCTTTATTGTTTGGGACAATAAAAATATCGGAGCCGGTTATATTTTGGATGAAAAAGAGGCACAAAATTTCGACGTCTTGAAAACACTCCATGAGAAAGTTAAAGTATCCACTTTGTCAAAGGAATTTCACCATAACTTAAAGGTGGATTTTTTAACAATGGATATTGAAGGGTACGAGTTTTTTGTCTTAAAAGGAGCCGATGATATTATTAATAATAATCATGATATTTTAATAAAAATGGAATGGTGTCCGTCTCATCTGATCAGAGCTGGCGAAACAGTTGAGCATTTTATTGAATATCTTGAGGAAAAAAAATTCAAAGTCTATGAAATTGATCATTACAGTGGGTCAGTGTCTCCAATTCAGTCACAGCATTTAAAATCTATTGAATTTGGCAATATTTTGTTGTCACGGCATGTTTTGAATTTTGATTAATAACCTTAATCAAATAAAATAATTTTTGGTGATTAAATTTTTTGTATCATGTTCCCGCTATGGCATTGTGGTGTGTGATGACGCAGGGCGCATGGTGGAGATCGAAGAAAAACCAATCCATCCAAAATCCCATATGGCGGTGACAGGGTTGTACTTTTTTGATGGATCGGTGTCTAAGCGAGCACGTGAACTATCTCCGTCAAAAAGGGGAGAACTGGAAATTGTCGATTTGATTCGAACCTATGACCCCGTATCCATCACCCATTTGAGACGAGGGTACGTGTGGTTTGATGCAGGGACTCCCCAATCATTACTCGCAGCCTCCCATTACGTAGAGGTGATTCAAACGCGCCAAGGGGATTATGTGGCATGCCCAGAAGAAGTCGCCCTTCGTATGGGGTTTATTGATAAAAATACCCTTGAAAAAGCATTATTTAGGGTGCCTACATCGAAGTATTCGGATTATTTAAAAAGGGTTGTCCGTGAATCCCATGAGTCCCATTTTATCCATGAAAAATCAACGATTTAAAGGAGTACCATGTCTTTAGAATCAAAATTAACGTTACTTGTCTATTTAAAAGACCGTGCAGCATTCACACAGCGCCTATGTGATTATTTTCATTTAATCAAGTACCCATGTCATGTATTTTTTGCAGATGGATCTCTCGAAGATGAGAATGAAAAAATTATTGCATCATTTAAGAATGCCAATTTTTCCTATACCTATCACCGTTACCCCAAAGATTTAACGTTGTCTGATTTCTATGGGAAGGTTGCTGATGCAGCAAGCAAAATTACGACACCCTACGTGATGCCCTTTTGTAATGATGATTTCCCAATTTTGGACTCACAGCTAAAAGCGGTTGAATTTTTAGAAAGTCACAATGATTATGTGGGCTGTAATGGGTATCAACCTTGGTTTTATATTCATGAGGATTCATCTACACCGTACGGCCAATATGTTTTTTTTACAAATTATGGCTTTTCAGTACAACCCTACCATGAATTGACATACCCCACTTATAACCAAGATACACCTTCAGATAGGATCAATTTTGCATTAAGACATTACATCCAATATTATTATGCCATTATCAAAACAGAAGTTTTTAAACATTCTGCAAATATCATAAAAACGATGAATCTATCTGATCCATTTGTGCATGAATATGCAACATCTTTATTGCCGATGTTACAAGGTAAAATTCATCAAATTGATAATGCTTTTTTCATTAAACAATGCGGATCATCTCAGTACGGAGACGAAGTCATGAAAGTATCATGGTTTAAACGTTTGTTTTTAGATTCAACCGTTGAAGCATGGAAAAAACTACTTCATTTTTTAAGTGATTACTTGTCAAAAGAAACACAACAACCCTATGATGACATTTACAATGAACTGTTGGATAGTGTTGATGCAATGTATGCTACAGACAAAAGATTTTTTGAACTGTGTAAATTAATTTTAAGAGATAAAATAACAAAAGGATGGCCCCTAAAAATTTTTAATCGGTTCCCTTGGCTGGTTGATCGGCTCAATCCTCTATTCTTAACAAAAAAAATCCCCCCCCATTTTATCGAAGACGTCAAAAAAATTATCACATCACCGCCGCGTTAATAAATCTGTTTCAAAGCTTAATCTCTTACCCAACTGGGTGCGATTAAAAGTGGGGGAATGAGTGAGCAAGATTCTTATTGTTCAATTGCTCAATCTCACCATATCGTGAAATATTTGGGTCATGTTATTGAAGCAGGTGCCTACCTTATAAACCTAAAAACAGCCCGCATTTACATGCGTGATTTTTTTCCCATATCTTTGCCGTATGATTATTTTTATAACCAACCATGGAAACATAATATACGTTTTAAAGGCTTAGAACCAAGGATGATTCACCACATGAAACAAGACATGTCGTCCAAAATTCTTTCTTCTACAGTTCTTCAAGATATACAAATTACAAATGCCTAAAAGCTCTAGAATCAATCAATGGATATTTAACATGTGGTCGTATTTTTCTAAACCTGTTTTTAATATATGGACGTCTATCAGGCTTATTTGTTACAACATATTTTCGTAATATTGACATAAACAGGTATCGTTTTATGTTAAAATATATAAAATGAAAAACATAACCAATCATGACACCTGTATTCTTGCCGCAAACATCGTTTGCTATGCGTGCTAATTTAAAAGATAAAGAAAAGGATTTTATTCAATTTTGGAAAGATCATCAGGTGTATCAAAACGCACAACACCCCAAGGCAGCAAAAAATTTTATTTTACATGTGGGGCCTCCCTATGCGAATGGCGCAATCCATTCAGGCCATGCGTTTAATTTTATTTTAAAGGATGTCATTGTCAAAAATAAACGCCTTCAAGGATATCATGCCCCCCTTGTGGCGGGATGGGATTGTCACGGCCTTCCCATTGAGGTTAAAGTCGAGGAAGACTTCAAAAAAAAATGCATTCAAAAAGATACGCTGTCTAAGGTTGATTTTATTAAAGCTTGTCGTGAGTTTGCCGCCCATTGGATAGGCGTACAAAAAAAGGGTTTTGAAGACCTGGGTATTTTATTTGATGATCATTATTATTCCACAATGGATCCAAAATCCGAGACCTCCATTATGAAAAATCTCAGTGATTTATTGATGAAAGGGCTCATTTACCGGGGTCAAAAACCCGTCTTTTGGTCTGTTGTGGAGCAAACGGCGCTTGCCGAAGCAGAAGTCGAATACCAAAACCACATCAGTGATGCCATTTTTGTGGCATTTCCAATTGTAAGCGGCCCCTTTAAAGGCGCAAAAGCTATCATTTGGACCACGACCCCTTGGAGTTTACCTGGAAACCGTGCGATTGCCTATCACCCAGATATTACGTATGGTTTATATGATACTAATCATGGAAAAGTGATTGTAGCTAAGGATTTATTTGATCAAATTCAAAATCTAGAAGGAATCTGCATCCAATCATTTCAAGGAAATATCTTAGAAGGAACTTCATGTCATCACCCATTCCATAGCATGGGGTATGATTTTGATGTGCCATTTCTTCCAGGCGATCACGTCAGTGCCGATACCGGAACGGGTCTTGTCCATACGGCCCCAACTCACGGTATTGAAGACTTTGAGCTTGGAAAACATCACGGTCTTGAGGTGCCTATAACAATTTTAGGAAATGGCATTTACGCGGATCATGTTCCGTTATTTAAGGGGGAACACGTTTATAAAATTAATCCCAAAATAATCAATGTATTACAAAGCTTAGGACTACTCATTTCCCATTCAAAATTAACCCATAGCTATCCCCATTCTTGGCGCTCAAAAAAACCACTGATTTTTTTATGTACATCCCAATGGTTTTTGAATATTGATGCGGTTCGAGGCACTGCTTTAGAAGCAATCAAAAATGTTCATTGGATTCCAAAATCAGGAGAAAACCGTATCACAGCCATGGTTGCCAATCGCCCAGATTGGTGTTTATCACGCCAACGAACATGGGGTGTTCCTTTGCCCATCATTATGAATCAACATACAAAAGAACCCTTAAAGGATCCAAAAGTCCAAGAAAATATATTGCATATTATTCAACAAGAAGGGGTGGAGGCGTGGTTTACACGTCCCGTATCTGATTTTTTAAATGACGAATACGACGCGTCATTATATGAAAAAGTTGAAGACATTGTGGATGTGTGGTTTGACAGTGCATCAACCCACGATTTTGTTTTAAATAGTGGGGATTTTAAATTGAGTCATGGGCCAGCCGACCTGTATTTAGAAGGATCCGACCAACACCGCGGTTGGTTTCAATCAAGCCTGATTCACAGTTGTGCGACCACAGGGCGTGCTCCTTATAAAGCCGTTTTAACTCACGGTTTTTTATTAGATGAAAAAGGGCAAAAAATGTCGAAATCTTTGGGAAATGTAGTGGTTCCGCATGATTATCCGGCGGATTTACTACGCCTTTGGACGGTGCTATCAGATTACCAAGAAGACGTACGCATTGGAAAAACGATTATGACCCATGTGGAGGATGTTTACCGTCGTATTCGTAATACATTTCGTTACTTGTTAGGTGCACTTAAGGGGTACACAATCCCGCATAAGACTGTGACAGATTTACACGTTTATGAACAATTTATTTGTCACCATATTCATGATATTTCTCAAAATCATCATATTATGATGGATAGTTATGACTTTTTGACCTTTTACCAAAAACTGCATCATTTTTGTAATACCACCTTGTCGGCATTTTATTTTGATATTCGAAAAGACAGCTTGTACTGTGATGCCGAGACATCCCTTCATCGCCAAGGGGCCCGAGATACCTTTTATCTATTGTTATTGGCACTACTAAAATATTGGTCACCTGTTTTAAGTTTTACATGCGAAGAAGTTTTTCAAATTTTTAAGACAGACATCATATTGGATAGTCATGTCAGCAGTGTCTTTTTATTTGATTTTGATGCGGCATTATTGTCTCATCCACTTGGCTGTTTCATTAAAAAAAATGATGCCCTTGCCAAAGATTTTGATGATCTGTTTCGTATCAGATCTATTGCAAATGGAGCCATTGAAAAAAAACGTGCAGATAAAATAATCACATCATCTCTTCAAGCAGTCGTTAAACTAAAAACACCTGATTTTGATGAACGCCTATTATCCTATGATCTAAAGTCATTATTAATGGTATCGGATATTACCATAACACAAGGCCCAGAAGAGGTAGATATTTCACTTGGTTCCCTTCAAAAATGCCCGCGCTGTTGGAAATACGAGGTACAAAACCACGACCTTCAATGTCAAAGATGTCAAAAAGTTTAAAATAGATTTCATGTGAAAGAAAAAAATACAATCTCAAAGCACCATGATTGCCTAAGTTTTCAGAGTGTAAAAAATGCCTTTCACATGAGCTCTAATCTGAATACGATTAAATTACCTGTTTTTTGGTTCATGTATACATTAAAAGAAAAAATGTAATATATTTTTTATTAAATTTTTAATAAAAAATATATATTATTACTTAGCAAAACAATGCCTTTAGATGTTTTTTTTCTTGAATATAAAATTTTATATTAATTATTAAAAAATTTTACGGTTCTGTGTTTGCACATGTTGAAGCGTTATTAACTTCAACAAACAGGACACACACCATGATAGACACACGTTTAAACGTTAACGCCAATTCTGCTCTTAGCAACATCCGTGACAATGAAAAATCATTGAGAGATGTTCAAGATGCACTAACTACCGGAAAAGAAAATATCCGTATTACAGATAATGTAAGTGGATTTATTTTTGCATCCACATTAAAAAGCGGACTCCAGGATTTGAAACAAGCGTCAAATACGGCACACACATCAAATTTTATGACCAATCTTGCCATCAATAATTTAAAAACATCTGATGATTTATTATTGCAAATGATCAGCTACGCCGAGATGACCAAAAGCCCTAATGCATCTCAAGAAACACGTCATTTATTGAATGTGCAATACCAATTGTTAATTGATCAACTTAATGATAATTCGAAACAAACATTTTCAAATGAAACTCTTTTTCAATATCAAAACAGCACAGTTAGTGTCAAAGTTCCTTCAAGTTCACAAGTATTTACAGTTAACCAAACAGATATGGCATCGGCAAATGGATCATCTTTAAATGCCGGAACTGGTATTTTTGATGCGAATAGCATGAAAGTATCATTAAATCAAAATAAAGATTTTTTTGAGCAAGGATCTTATAACTTGACTTATGAAGCCAACGAGAACGTTGGTATTTTTACCCTAGAAATGCCAAATGGTGTTGAAGAAACCTTAGTTTTAAATTCACCGACTTCCTCAACAAATGGCGGAGAATCATTTACATTTGCCCAATCAGGTGTGACATTAAAATTTTCTCCAGGCGTCAATTTACAACAAAGTCAAGGAACGGAAAATGGTATTTTTTCAGTGAATAATCAATCTAAATTTGCTCCACAATTTACATCCCCCCAAATGTCGGTGAGTGTCACAGGTGAAGGAAATCAAACAAAAAATGGAAATTACTCTATCGAATATATTTTTAATCCCGCAGATCAAGGTCAAAAAGCCAGCGGTGAATTTATCATCAGTCGCGATGATGGTTTGCAAGACCGTATCAAAATTGGTGAAGACAATGCTGTTGATAACAGTAATGCTAAAATTCAATCCACTATGTTTGGATTAGATATTAATTTTTTTGGAGCAAACTTATCAAGCAGCATTGCCAAAAATGATAATGTTATCAACGCAAGTAATATATCTATTAATTCTTCAAATTTAGCAGAAGCAGCATTTTCACCCGAAAAGGTAAGTATATCAATGAAAGACAATGCGGCCGTTATGTCAGGATCGTATGCATTATCTTATAATGTGGATAACAAAACGGGTATTGGAACATTTTCTCTCTTTAAACCTAATGGTTTAGTTGAAACGGCAAATATTGCCGCTGACCAGGCAAAAATATCCTCAACAGTGAATGTTGAATTTGCAGGCGGTATTAAAATGAGTCTTGATACTGTTGATCTTAGTAATAACATTGATAAACAACACGATTTATTCACTATAGGAAAACAAAATTTTTCAAGAGATTTTCAAATAGGTGCAACAGATAATGAAAAGATTAATGTGTCATTTAATGTGATGAATTCATTTTCTTTAGGATTAATGAATACTAATATTGAGACTGTGGAAAATGCTGAAAGTTTAAGTTCCGTTTTAAAAGAAGCCAGAGGAATTGTTCAAGACGAATTCATTAAATTTGGAACGCAGAGCCAACGCATCGAACAATCTATTGAAGATTTAAGGGCATCAACAACTGAGCAGTCTAGTCTATATTCGAAACTTTCCGATACCGATATTCAAAAACGCTACATTGATTTTTCCAGCATCAAAATGGTGATTGATATTAGCGGTGACGTATTAAAATCAACAATTTCTGCTCTTGATAAACTTGGACAAATGGCATCCAGCGTCATTAAGTAAATAGTTAATAATCATCCCTCTCTACATGTCATTGAGAGAGGGATTTATGATTTAATATTTTTAAAAAAGCATGTTTTCAAAATATGCTAAAATTAAACCAAAGGGTCAAAAAAATTTGACGTGTTTGATATTCGTTGGATCAGAGATCACAGTCGTGCCTTTGATGAGGCATTAAAAAAAAGAAAAGAGTATCCTTGTACCCAATATCTTTTGGAATTGGATAAGAAATTACGACAATGTATAACTCATTTACAAAACTATCAAGAGCGTCGAAAAATTGTTGCAAAACAAGTGGGAGATGCAAAAAAAAAAGGTCTAGATGCCAGTGATTTAATGCAAGAAGGAGAATTCCTAAAGGAGCATATTTCTGTTCTTGAGCAACAATCTCATCAGCTGGATCACCTATTAAAAACGGAATTATCAAAAATTCCAAATCTTCCTGATCCATCTTGTCCGATTGGCTTGAATGAGAATGACAATAAAATTATTGAAACGGTTGGAAACCCTCGTTTTTTTGATTTTGAACCACGTCATCACTATGACATCGGTGAATCATTGGGGGGCATGGATTTTGAATTGGGAGCACGCCTGTGTGGATCACGGTTTGTCTTTTTAAAACATCATTTGGCGATGCTTGAGCGTGCCCTTGCGCATTTTATGGTCGACACCCACATTGATCATGGGTATATGGAGATCTCTCCTCCCTTACTTGTCAGAGAACATGCTGTGTTTGGAACAGGCCAACTGCCCAAGCAAGAAGAAGATCAATTTAAAACAACAACAGATCATTACTTAATTCCAACTTCAGAAGTAGTTTTGACCAATATTGTGAGAGACACTATTATCCATGAGCAAGAACTACCCCTTCGGTTCGTTGCTCATACCCCATGTTTTCGAAAGGAAGCCGGTGCGGCCGGAAAAGATACACGCGGTATGATTCGTCTTCATCAATTTTCAAAAGTTGAGTTAGTATCCATCACAACTCCTGATCAATCCAACGCCGAGCATGAACGTATGGTGACATGCGCAAGGCGTATTTTAGATTTACTGGAATTACCTTACCGAGTCGTGCTTTTGTGCACGGGAGATATGGGTTTTTGTTCGCAAAAAACCTATGATCTTGAAGTGTGGTTGCCCGCTCAACATGCTTACCGTGAAATTTCGAGTTGTTCTAACTGTGGTGAATTTCAAGCACGTCGGATGAACGCCCGTTACCGTGACCAGACATTTCAAAAAAACAGCCTTGTTCATACATTGAACGGATCGGGAATTGCAGTGGGGCGAGCCCTTGTAGCCGTTTTAGAAAATTATCAAAATGCCGATGGATCTATTATGATTCCACCGGTTCTAGTAAACTATATGAGAGGGATGACAACCATCCTACCCATTCATTAAAGGAGATACACTATGAGAATTCTGATTTCAAATGACGATGGTATTCATGCCAAAGGCATTCATGTGTTAGAAAAAATTGCCAAAACAATCAGCGATGACGTGTGGGTTGTGGCTCCCGACTTAGACCAAAGTGGTACCAGCCATGCCTTAACGTTACGTGATCCATTCCGTATTATCCAACACCAAGAGAAAAAATTCTCCATTTCAGGAACACCATCCGATTGTATTATGGCGGCAATCTCCATGTTACTAAGAGATAAAAAACCAGATCTGGTGTTATCTGGGATTAACAACGGATGTAATTTGGCCGAAGATGTCATTTATTCGGGAACAGTTGCCGCAGCAATCGAAGGATCACTGATGAAGATCCCTTCCATCGCCATGAGTTTAACTATTGAAAATAAACGCGCCCCCCAATGGGAGATGATTGAATATTTTGGCAAGGACATTATTAAAAAACTGTTTGCCCTTGGGTATCGAGATAAACTTGTGTACAATATTAATTTTCCAAATATCTCTAAAGACGATGTGAAAGGTGTTAAAATCACATCCCAAGGCCAACGTATTATTGGGGGTGAGATTGTGGAATGCACAGACCCAAGAGGTGCTCCGTATTATTGGATTGGAGCGGCTGAATATAGATCTTCGGATATTTGGCAACATGTGACACCCGACACAGATTTGGAAGCAATCGCACAAAAATGCATCTCAATTACACCATTGTCCTTTGATTTGACTGATATTACAGCCAAAGATATTTTAAAAGAGGTCTTTCCTTCATGATTCGCTTTCACCTGCATTCATTAGGATTTTTATTATGTTTGATGTCATGTGCACGAGATGTACCTCCCAGTGAAGTCGTGTGTCTCAGGCCGCCAAACCCCTATCACACCGTTCAGCAGGGAGAAACGTTGGGGTCCATTGCCAGCGACCATAATATGACGGAACAAGAGCTGATCGATATTAACGATCTTAATGATTCTGGCGAGGTGATGGTTGGTCAGCGTTTACTAGTCAATCCCAAGAAAAAAAACATCTTTAAAAAAGCTGGGAAAAACCAAAAAATGGAATTAGTTGAAAAAGACGTATTACCAGTTGTGCCCGTGATATCCGATGGAAAGCCTGGTTTTTTACCGAACTTACCATCAAATATAGACAAATTAACGGCTTTGCCATCCCATGTAACAGATGAAGATATGACATCTTCTGATCTGTCTTCAAAACCAAGTGTTTCCAATTGGCCGGTAGCAGGAAAAGTCATTGAAACATTTTCAAAAAACAAACCTGGGATTGGTATTTCTGCTCCTAAGGGGACGCCAGTTAAGTCTTTGGATGAAGGTCTCGTTAAAAAAGTCATCGACATTAAAGGATACGGCCAATCTATTATGATTCAACAATCTGATGGGCATATTGTGTTGTATGGACATTTGGATAAAACATTGGTGAAAGAGGGAGAATTGGTTGCCAAAGGAAAAATTATTGGAAAAGTAGGCACATCCGGAGGGGCTTCTCAACCAATGTTGCATCTGCAAATTCGAGATGCCGCAAAAAAACCATTAGATCCGCTTCAAGTTCTTGGAAAAAAATAATGACCATTAAATTTTAATCATGTGATGTGGCGCCATATTCCGAATCTATTAACATTTTTTAGAATTGCAATGATTCCCGTCGTTGCCATATGTTTGATCAAAAACAGTATGGTTGCGGTGATTTTTTTTGCTCTTGCCTGTTTAACTGATTATTTGGATGGCTACATTGCCCGAACTTTTTCGTATACCAGCCGTCTTGGAGCATTTTTGGACCCCATAGCTGATAAATTATTGGTGGCTTCTACTTTGTTATTATTGGCAGGCTTAGGGCGTATCAGCCTATATGGGCTGATACCTGCGGTTATTATTTTATGCAGAGAAATTTTAATATCGGGCCTTAGGGAATTTTTAAGTGCTCATCAAGTGTTTTTACCCGTGACACAGCTTGGAAAATGGAAAACTGCTGTTCAAATGATGAGTCTGATTTGTTTATTAATTGGATATAAAACTACATACGTAGTCGGTGAGTTATTGTTATGGTGCGCCAGCCTTTTGGCAACCATCAGCGCCATTCAATATTTTAAATCGTCTAATTATTATTTTTAAAAAAAAAGAATGCAAGGCAAGAACGAAGAGTAAAACTGACGTCTTACATGAAGTCAATCAAGGATCCCTCTATCATTAGCTCTCTCCCCACGCGCAGTGTAAAATATGAAAAAATGTTAATTGCATAGCTTTGGAGTCTAGATAGGTGTCCTGTGATTGGATGAAAAAATTATGACCTTGGTGATATAAATGCAACATTTTTTCGCTGGGGTCTTTTTTTAAAATATTAAAAACAACCGATAATGTCGCTTGCATCACATCCATAGAGCGTGCCCCATCGTCAAATAATTTAGCGCCATTTTTTAAGCATGTACGTAAATGATTTTTAATCTCATTACTATCAAAAAGAGGGGGGCTTTTTTTTAAAGGAAATCGTTTCACAAAAACCCTTGATCTGATGGTGTCTAACAAACGATCTGGGTAATGTGTTACCAAAATAATGGCCGTATTTAAAGGAGGCTCTTCCAAAATTTTTAATAAACGATTTTGAGCAAAGCGGTTTAGACGATGGGCTCCCATGACCACAACCACCTTTAACGTTGGAAGTGTTCCCGTTGATAACACAAAATCAAATAAAGGATCTATCTGCTCAAGATTAAGATTGTCATCTATGCCATCAATTAAGAGAAAATTTGGGAAAATACCTTGAGAAATTTTATGATTATCCCACCCTAAACTCTTACAGATAAAATGAACAACCTCATCTTTGTCATGACTGATAAATACATAAGATCCGGATTTCATGATACCAAACTGTAATCGCCATCCGTTTGATTTAAAATACAGGGCCAAACATCGGGCTTATAAAAAGAAAACACAACCATTGGCATGTGATGTTCCGATGCCAATGTAAACGCTGTTTGATCCATAACGCCCAATTTTTTATTCTGTGCCTCTTCAAAACTCAGGTGCTTTAATAAATGAGCTTGGGGGTTTTTAATCGGATCTTGATCATAAACACCGTTTACCTTTGTGGCTTTTAAAACCAAATCACACTCCAGTTCCAGTGCCCTTAAAACTGCACAACTGTCAGTGGTAAAATAAGGTGATCCTGTTCCTCCCACAAGGACTGTCACTTTTCCCTCAGCCAAATCCTGAAGAACATCAACCTTTGAAAAGGCTGGGATAAGACTCACAATTTCAAATGATCCCCATATGGATGCGGCAATGCCATTGGACTGGAGATAACGAGTGATTACAAGACCATTCATGACGGTTGCCAGCATCCCAACAGAATCACTAGTACTGCGGTCAATCATGGAATTTTGAGCCCCTCTCCAAAAATTTCCCCCTCCAACCACAATCGCCATCTGAATAGATTCTCTTTGGCAATAACGAATATGTTCCACGAATAAATCTAACAACTCGGACTCCAAAGGATGATCATTTTTTTTAAGGGCTTCCCCTGAAATTTTCAGTAAAACACGTTGTATTTTTTTCATGTAATAAGGCCTCCATTATCTGTTTCATCTATAGTATCCATATCTTCTGTGATATCATCCTCCGATGGATCATGGGCAATACGGCTGACTGAGACGATTTTCTCATCCTCTTTTGTTCTAAAGATGGTCACACCCTTTGTGGTTCGCCCGGCAATACGAATATCCTTTACCGGACAACGGATTAATTGTCCTTGATCGGTAATCAAAACAATCTGATCATGATCCAAAACGGGAAATGATCCAACCACGCATCCGTTCCTCTCATCCACTTTGATGCTGTCATAACCTTGAGTTCCACGATTAGTCGCGCGGTATAAATAGCTGGAGCTCCGTTTTCCAAATCCATTTTCTGTAATGGTTAAAATAAATTCTTCGCAACCTGCAATTTCATCAAAACGCTCTTTATTAAGCAGTGGCACGTCGTCAGACACATCACTGTCATCCGCCTCTCCTACCTGCCTAGACATTTTAATATAGGAACGTTTTTCATCCATGGATATGTCTTGATGTTTTAAAATTGTAATATCTATCACTTTATCATCCGGTTGCAAACGAATACCACGAACACCATTGGAATCACGGCCTACAAAAATACGCACGTGTTCCACGGCAAAACGATTGCACAAACCATTTTTTGTAAAAAACATAATATCATCATCTTCAAAAGCCAATCGGACGGTGACTAAAAATTCATTATCATCAAAGACCATAGCTTTTTTGCCGTTGCTTTGGATATTTGAAAAATCACTCAGTCTGTTACGACGTACATTCCCAAGGCTTGTTGCAAAAATCAAAAAGGGTTCTTTGTGTTCAGCATTTAATTCCTTAGGCAACACCAATACCGTTGTGATAGTCTCGCCGCTACTCAGAGGCAATAGATTCACCATAGCCCGTCCTTTTGATTGAGGAGTACCAATGGGAAGTTTGTAGACTTTTAATGAATACACACGTCCAAGGGAGCTGAAAAACAAAACAGGACAATGGGTATTGGCCACAAAGATGTTTTGAATCACATCTTCGTTTTTCATGCTCATACCAGAACGTCCTTTCCCACCTCGTTTTTGTGCACGATAGGTAGACAGCGGCACCCGTTTAATATACCCTTCAACACTGACGGTTACCACCATGTCTTCTTGAGGGATCAAATCTTCGATATCAACATTAGAATCGCTGTCTTCGATCATTGTTTTTCGAAGCGTTGCGAAAGACGTCTTGACTTCCAGCAACTCATTCTTTAAAATACTTAAAATCCGGGGACGATTAGACAAAATATCTAAACGATCTTTGATTTCAACAATAATATCTTCCAAATCGCCTTTGATTTTATGTTGTTCCATGGCCGTTAAGCGGTGTAATCTTAAATCCAAAATGGCATTGACTTGATCTTCGTCAAGTCTGTAGGAATCGAATTGATCTAAGTTGGGGCTAACCAAGCGGATAAGAGCAGAAATATTGTCACTGTTCCATGAACGTGCGAGTAGACCTTCTTTGGCGGTTTGGCGGTCTTTTGACAACCTGATCAAGACAATAACTTCATCCATATTGGTCACACACAAGGCAAATCCAACCAAAACGTGCGCTTTCACGCGTAATTGATTGAGTTGAAAACGAGTTCGTCTTGTGATGACTTCTTCTCTAAAGTCAATAAAGTGAGACAACATGGATTTGATATCCAAGAGTTCAGGGCGACCATGGACGAGCCCCATCATGTTAAAGCTAAAATTCGTTTGAAGGGGAGAAAATTTATACAATTGGTTTAAAACAACGTCTCCTTGTACATCTTTTTTCAGTTCAATAACAACTCGAACACCGTGGCGGTTTGATTCATCACGTAAATCTGAGATACCTTCAACAATTTTGTCTTTAACCAATTCCGCAATGCGCTCCACCAATTTCGCTTTGTTCACCTGAAAAGGAATTTCCTCCACAATAATGACATCACGGTCTTTGTTTTTTTCAATACGGGTTTTGGCACGCATAGTTACGGTTCCACGTCCAGTATGAAATCCATCACGAATTCCTTTTCTACCCAAAATGATAGCACCGGTTGGGAAATCTGGTCCAGGAATAATCGCCATCAATTCATCAATGGTCATATCGGGGTGATCTACCAAAGCCATTGCACCATCCAAGATCTCTCCCAAATTATGAGTGG
>JBIKYJ010000057.1:0-6074 GCA_044355315.1 Alphaproteobacteria bacterium
TATGTTGGTTGCCATGCCGACGGCAATACCACTACTGCCGTTGACTAATAGATTTGGAAAACGGGCCGGTAAAACTTTAGGCTCAAGGGTCGTATCATCATAGTTTCCCTGAAAATCAACGGTGTCCTCCTCGATGTCCATTAACATGTAGGATGCCAATTTTGATAAACGGGATTCCGTGTAACGAGGAGCCGCTGCCGGGTCTCCGTCCATCGATCCAAAGTTTCCTTGCCCGTCAATTAATGCATCACGCAAGCTAAAATCTTGAGCCAACCTCACCATGGCATCATAAATGGCCGCATCACCATGGGGGTGAAATTTTTGCATGGTATAGCCCACGGCATTCATGGATTTTTTATGAGGTTTGCTATGAACATTACCCAATTCATTCATCGCATACAAAATGCGACGATGGACTGGTTTTAGACCATCTCTGACGTCGGGAAGTGCTCTAGATACAATTACGCTCATAGCATAATCTAGGTAAGATTTTTTCATTTCATCAGTAATCATTACTGCTTTAACATCAGAAGAGCTCATTGATTAATGTTCATCACATATTTGTATAATTTTAGCAGAATATTAAAGAGAGTGAACTACATTGAAATATAGCAGCCAGGGCCTACGCATAAAGAATTTTATTGACACAATTCAATAAAATTCTTCATGCGTAGGCGCCCTGTCAACAACTACAATGAATAAATTCTAGTTTTCCAACATCCTGTTATAATAATTTTATATACGAATGAAGACTTTAATGTCGCTTATTGTATCAAAACTATCTAAATCTTACGGAGAGGCGATTGTGTTTAAAGATTTAGATTTCACTGCTAACTCAGGTGATATTGTGGGGTTAATTGGCCCCAGTGGATCTGGAAAATCGACTTTTTTACACTTGGTTGGATTATTAGACTCTCCAACATCTGGCAATATTATGATCGATGACATTGATACCAATAAATTAAGTGATATCGAAAAAACTAAATTACGATTACACATGATGGGGTTTGTTTACCAATTTCATTTTTTATTAGAAGAATTAACAGCCTTGGAAAATGTGATGATTCCATTATTAATTCAACGTACAGAACGTCGAGTTGCCATTCAAAAAGCAAAACATATTTTGGATTTATTTGCTTTGACATCAAGAGTTCATCATTTTCCAAAACAATTGTCAGGAGGTGAACAACAACGGGTTGCCATCGCAAGAGCCTTAGTCACATCTCCCAAATTATTATTGGCAGATGAACCAACAGGAAATTTAGACAAACACAATGCATTAATTATTTTTGAAGAATTTAAAAACATTTCAAAAAGTATGAATTCAACAATTTTGGTTGCAACTCATGATCAAAATTTAATAAATAAAATGGATAAAATCTTGAGCTTTGATGCTCTTTCCTAAAAAAAATTACCCCGAAAACCAAGTGGTTAGATCAAAGGCTTGTTTCATATGATTAATCCAGTGATGATTTAAAAATATACAATCAAATTGAATATCCATATTCGAAAAATCATCATGGTTCCCCAAAAAATGCTCTAGAGTTCGAATAATTTTTTTGATTTTCATTGGCGTTATGGATAATCTGGCATCATCTAATGATTGTCTAAAACGAACCTCAACTACAACCAATGTACAAGGAGGCTTGACCATCAATAAATCAATTTCTCCAAATATACATGTATAATTTCGAGTAATCAATTTATAGTGATGTCTTAATAAATAATCAAGAGCCTTTTGTTCATAAAAGGCTCCTTTTTTTCTCATTTTTTATAAAGAAATAGGATGTTTTTCACACAAATGAAAAACCTTTTTTTGAAGGTCAGGAATTTTATTCTGATCCAAAGATAATGATTCCACAATGATATTTGCAACCTGTTCAAAATCAGATTCATTGAAACCGCGTGTTGTACAAGCAGGGGTACCAACACGAATACCTGATGTAATGGCAGGTGGTGTTGGATCAAAAGGGATTGAATTTTTATTGACAACGATACCAATGTTTTCCAAATAGCGACATAGATCTTTTCCAGATACTTTTAAAGTTCTTAAATCTAAAACCAATAAATGAGAATCCGTGCCGTCAGATACTAATGGGATACCATGTTTTTTAAATGTACTCTCCATGGCTTTGGCATTATGAAGGACATTTTTGGCATAGATTTTAAAGGAAGGTTCCAGAGCTTCTTGGAAACATACAGCTTTTGCGGCAATAACATGCATCAAGGGACCACCTTGAAGACCTGGAAATACAGCGCTATCAATTTTTTTTGCCATTGCTTCATCATTAGACAAAATCATTCCTCCCCTAGGACCTCTTAGGGTTTTATGAGTTGTGGTTGTAATCACATCGGCAAATGGAACTGGAGTTGAGTAAACACCTCCCGCCACAAGGCCCGCAAAATGCGCCATATCCACCATCAACACCGCACCAATATCATTTGCAATATCTCTAAATACTTTAAAGTCAATGACTCTTGAATAAGAAGATCCTCCGGCAATAATTAAACGAGGACGATGCTTTTTGGCTAAATCCCGCACCTGATCATAATCAATGAGGTGGGTGAGCGGATCAACGCCATAAGACAGTGCATGAAACCATTGTCCAGATACGGTAACCTTTGATCCATGAGTTAAATGCCCCCCACAATCCAAAGACATTCCCATAAAGGTATCATTGGGTTTAAGTAATGCTAAAAAAACGGCCCCATTCGCCGTTGCGCCTGAGTGAGATTGGACGTTGGCGTAGGAAACGTTAAAAAGATTCTTGGCACGTTCAATTGCAAGTTTTTCAATTTCATCTACGTATTCACACCCCCCATAATAACGTCTCCCGGGATACCCTTCAGCGTACTTGTTTGTTAAAATGCTACCTTGAGCTTGTAATACTGCTTGGGACACAATGTTTTCTGATGCAATAAGTTCAATATGAGATTGTTGGCGTTTTTCTTCTTTTTTTATGAATTCAAAAACAGGATCATTTGAATGATTTAAAGCCATGGATATAAAAAATCGACTTGATGATATTTATTATAACATGTTAAAATGAATGATGACAGATTATAATTGCCGAATACTCATTCTGTAAATACGCCTGGGATCTGCACTTAAAATTTCAAATTCCAAGCCTTTAAAAGAAATAATTTCTCCCCTGACTGGAACATGTCCTGCAATAAAGACAATTAATCCTCCGATCGTATCGATATCTTCATCTGTATCATTAAACGGTGCGTGTGATTTGAAATAATCTTCGACTTGTTTAACCGTTGCACGACCATCAACAATTAATGTACCGTCAGTTTTTAATTCAAATTGGGATTTTAAGGCTTGTTGCTCATGGGCATCTTGGATATCTCCAATGATTTGCTCAACCAATACATCCAAGGTCACTAAACCATCAATACCTCCGTATTCATCGACAACAAATCCCATTTTTGCACCTGTTTCCCTCATATGAATCAGTAAATCCAAAATAGGCATGGTGGGTGAGATAAACAAAGCATCTTTGACGAGCGCGCGAAGAGCAGTCTTTTTTCCTTCTAACATCCATTTAAAGACATCGTAAATATCTAATGTGCCAATAATATGATCTAGTGTTTCCATATAAACAGGTAACAAACTTTTGGTTTTAATCAGTAAATTCATTTGTTCATCTAAATCCATATTTAAAGGAGCAGCAACGATATCTGCGCGTGGAACCATAACATCCTTGACTTCTAAATCTTTTAAATTTAGAACGTTACCCAACAATAACAACTCATCATCGTCAATAGACGGCTCTTCTTCCTTGACCTCTTCAATCAATTCTTCAATAGTATTTCTGATATTTTCTTTGTCTTTTTTGAAAAATTTAAATAGTTTTAATAATGCCATAAGAGTTTTTAGAAAAATTTAGCCAAAACCTTTTTTTTATTGTTTCATTTTTTTTAAATATTTGTAAACACTATCTGTGAGTTCTGATATTTGAGATTGAATAGAAAAAATAATTGAATTAACTTAAATTCAGCTAAAATTAAATAAAAACAAATAATTTATTTGATCATGTTTTTTATTTATTTATTAATATTTAATATTTCATCTGTTTTTTCTTCTAACCTTGAATTTAAAGCATATACAATAAATCATTATATTTTAATCAAAGGTCAGATTCCAAAAGATTATTACATTCACGGTCCATCAGAGAAACCCATTCAATTAACAATTCTCTCAAAAAAGATTTACCCATCCCTGTTTTCCAAAGACCAAGATGGTCAATTTAAAGATATTTTTTATTGCGTTATTCCAAAACAAGACGGTGATGTCAAAAATATACTGATTGAATGGATCTTGTGTTCACAAAAAACATGTCAACCATCATCAATGACTATTCCATTATTAAAACCAGAATCTGAGTTGGATGAACTGAAAAAAATCCTATACTCTATCATCATTTCCACTTCCAGTATTAACTCATCTATGGTGGGTCTGTGGATTTTTTATGCCTTTATTGGAGGATGTATTTTAAATGTAATGCCTTGTGTGCTTCCGGTTTTATCCTTAAAAATTGTATCTTTATCAACCAATCAAATCTCGTGGCGCAATAGCATTGCAACCTTATTGGGAACATTATCAACGTTTTGGGGATTTTTTGCCGTTATCGAAATTTTAAAGTATTTGGGCCATGACATCGGATGGGGATTTCACATGCAATCACCCCCATTTATTATTGGCCTTAGCATTGTATTTTTAATATTATCCTTAAATTTATTCGGTATTTTTAATCTGTATGTCAGCGTTCAAGGGAGATCTTATCATGAAAATTCTGCCATTGGATCATTTTTGATGGGGATCTTGACGACATTTTTGGCAACTCCCTGTACAGCTCCTTTCATGGGGACCGCTTTGGCTGCCACCATGACTCAACCGATTGGTGTGTCATTTTTGATTACCACAAGCTTGGGACTGGGGATGGGGGTTCCACAAATGATGATGAATCATAGTCAATTCATTAGACGTATTATGCCAAAACCGGGGCCATGGATGGATACTCTGAAACAAATTTTGGGTTTTGGGTTAGTGGCAACGATTATATGGTTGTTATATGTGCTTGCCAACCAAACCAATACGGATACGTTATTTAATACTCTATGGGGGTTGTTAATGATTAGTTTTGGTTTTTTTCTGTTTGGGAAAATTTACAATCCCTTATTGCCTATATTTCATCGAAGCATAAGAGGTGCTGTGTGCGCAGTGATTGTAGTGAGTGGTATTTATCAAGGAATGAACGCTATGAATCAACCAGAATCTCATGTTCCAATGATTCCTTATGATGAATCGCAATTATCTGTCCTTAAAAAAAAATCTCCTGTGTTATTAGTTTTTTCCGCAAAATGGTGCACAACCTGTACGGTTCAACACAAAATTTTGTTTCAAAATGACGACATCATAAAACTTTTTAAACAACATAACGTCCATGTCATGTTGGTAGATCTTACCAATAAAGATGCTAATTTATTAAATGTATTAAAGAGTTATGGGCGCCATAGTGTCCCACTTTATGTATTATGGCGTGACGGTAAAGAATATTTAAAAACGGAATTTTTAACAATCAATGACCTTAAAAAATGGGTTAACGTTGGCTCTTTTTATGACGAAGCACATATGACCACAACAGCAACCCAAAGCTCATAACCAAAACAACAAATGTACACAAACAATTAATTTCGGGAGTGATACCCGTTTTTAATTGGGAAAATGTCAAAATAGGAAGGGTACTGACGCCGGGCCCTCCTACAAAACTGGCAATAACGACATCATCCAATGATAATACAAAGGCCAATAACCATCCACTGAGCAGTGATGTTGTTAAGCACGGTAGCGTAATTTTAAAAAAAACCTGATAGGATTTAGCACCTAAATCAAGGGCAGCTTCTTCTAATGAGTGGTCCATATCCTGGAAACGCTTTTGTAATAACATAAATACATAGGCGGTAGTTAAGGTCATGTGGGCACATATAACGGTAAGAGCTCCCTTGGTGATGGGCAAAAACAAAATAAGCAATGACAATCCTAAGACAACTTCTGGAATCACTAG
>JBIKYJ010000092.1:0-3158 GCA_044355315.1 Alphaproteobacteria bacterium
GCGTTGGAGTCTGCAAAACATAGTGACGATCGCATACAAAAAGGACATGGCCGTTTATTAGAAGGCATTCCTTTGGCTTTTAAAGATTTATTTTGCACAAAAGGTATTCAAACAACAGCAGGATCCAAGATGCTTCAAAATTTTGTTCCTTTTTATGAATCCACAGTGACTCAGAAATTACTTGATGTGGGAGCATTCAGCTTAGGAAAAACCAACATGGATGAATTTGCTATGGGGTCCGCCAACGTAACGAGTTATTTTGGACCTTGCTTAAACCCCTATCAAACGGACAAACAATTGACTCCAGGTGGGTCATCTGGTGGATCTGCTTCGGCCGTTGCAGCGCGTCTGTGTTTAGGGGCAACCGGTTCCGATACTGGAGGATCAATCCGTCAACCAGCATCATTTTGCGGTGTTGTTGGTATCAAACCAACTTATGGCTTATGTTCAAGATTTGGGATGGTTGCTTTTGCCTCATCCTTGGACCAAGCTGGTCCGATGGCCTTATGCGTTGAAGACGCAGCATTATTATTACACGCAATGGCTGGTTATGATCCCCAAGATTCCACATCCTTGAATATAGATGTTCCTTCTTACGGTGATCATTTAAATCCCAATTTAAAAGGCTATAGAATTGGTGTTCCTTGGGATTTTTTGAAAGGTGCAGACCCAGATGTTATTGCATCTCTTCATAAAGGAATTGATTTCCTTAAAGATGCGGGGGCTGTTATTGTTGATATATCTTTGCCTTTGGCGTCTAAATGCCTCCCTGTATACTACATCATTGCACCAGCCGAAGCATCATCAAATTTGTCACGGTACGACGGGGTTCGTTATGGTCAACGTGTTCCCGGTGCATCTTTGGATGATATGTATGAAAAAACCCGCGCGGATGGTTTTGGTGAAGAAGTGAAAAGACGTTTATTGATCGGTACATATGTTTTATCATCAGGGTATTATGATGCCTACTACACAAAAGCATTAAAAATTAAAAAGTTATTGGAAAAAGATTTTAAAAACGCTTTTTTACAAGTGGATACAATCTTAACACCCACAACAAATGGTGTTGCTTTTGGTATTCATGATAAGAATAATGATCCTATATCAATGTATCTCAATGATATTTTTACAGTTCCAGCCAATTTAGCAGGACTTCCAGGGATCAGCGTTCCAATTGACATGAACAGCCAAGGGCTTCCTTTAGGACTGCAATTTATTGGTCCGAAATTAAGTGAGCAGTCATTGCTCAATTGTGCCAAAGCCATTGAGGATCGAGCAGCATTTAAAGGAATATAAAAAAAATCTTTCAGGGAAATTTTAAAATTTCCCTGAAATCGTTTAGAAGTTTAGTTTTTTTAATTTGGCAATAAAATATCCGTGTATAATTCATTGACATCTGGAAGAGGGGATGACTTTGAAAATTCTACCGCTTCATCTACTTCATTTTTCACAGTTTTATCCAAAGATTTGATCTGTTCCTCAGAAACACCTGATTCTTCAAGGTATTTTTTAAGACGTTCTATGGGATCATGGTTTTGTTTCATGCTGTCTACTTCTTCCTTATCACGGTATTTCCCAGGATCAGACATGGAATGCCCTCTGTAACGATATGTCTTAACTTGCAGCAACACAGGCCCTTGCCCAGATCTAGTATGACTCAATGCCTTTTGAGCTGACTCCATGACTTTAAAAATATCCATGCCATCCACAACTTCACACAGCATACCAAAGGATTCTCCTCTCTTGGATAAATTAGTATCAGCAGCATGTCTTGATAAAGATGTCCCCATACTGTACCCATTATCCTCAATAATATAAATGATGGGTAATGACCATAGACTTGCCATATTAAAAGATTCAAAGACTTGCCCTTGATCCGCTGCACCATCACCAAAATAGGACAAACACACGCCTTGATCTTTTTTATATTGATGAGAAAATGCCATGCCTGTTCCAATGGCAGCGGGCGCCCCAACGATACCGTGCCCTCCAAAGAAATTCTTTTCTCTTGAAAACATATGCATTGAACCGCCTTTTCCCTTGGAATAACCGCCAATACGCCCGGTTAACTCTGCCATGACACCTTTGGGATCCATGCCGCAAGCCAACATATGACCGTGATCTCGATAACTGGTAATAACCGTGTCTTGAGGTTCCATCATGGCTTGGAATCCTACAACAACAGCTTCTTGGCCAATATAAAGATGACAAAATCCTCCTATGAGTCCCATGCCATAAAGCTGAGCAGCTTTTTCCTCAAAACGACGAATCAATGCCATATCTTTATAGCATTGCAATAACTTTTCCTTTGATACCATGTATGTCTCCTTTTTTATAAATAAGGTGCCCAGCTGTTAATGGCTTCTTTTATTTCAAAAAATGTATGTTTGAATTTATCAAGAGGCTGTTTGTAAGGATCGCACACATCACCACCATCTCTGAAATGATTGATTAAAAATGTTCTACCTTGGGCAATCGGATACTTTTCAGTAATTTTTGAGATCATCGATTGCTCCATGACCAAAATCAGATCATTCTCACACACCATGTCGTTGGTTAATTGCCGTGCTCTGTGATGTGATAAATCAAATCCCATTTGTTCCTGTATGACTTGAACCGATAAAGGGTTGGCAGATTGTCCTTCCAATGCTTTTGTTCCAGCAGAAGATATTATTTTTTCCGGGTATATTACTTTTAAGATGGCTTCACCAATTGGGCTTCTGCAAATATTTGCATAACAAATCACAATAATTTTATGAAACATGTGATCGATTCTCCTTTTTATCTTTAGAGCGCAAGCGTGCCTGTTCTTTACGTTTTTTCAAATTATCGCGCAACTGTTTTGCTTTTTTATCATGTTTCATGAAAATTAAAAATAGCACACTAATTTTATTAGTATCATACATCAAAATAATAATGGGACAAAATTCTTTAATTTTTACACAAAAACACTATTTTTAATTTTTATAGTCTATTTCATCATATCACAGCATCACAATTATGCTATCCTGAAAAAAACATCTCAGAAGATACCTCATGACCACTCAAAAAGATTTTCTTGATCCCAAAAATGACCTTGCGTTTAAAAAGATTTTTGAACTGCCCAAGCATGAGCATATCCTTCGTCATTTTCTTAACACCATTTTACATCGTCAAGG
>JBIKYJ010000093.1:0-3092 GCA_044355315.1 Alphaproteobacteria bacterium
AACAGTGTCGAAGAATAATAGAGGATGTTTATGAGGCTATAACTTTGGCATTGAATGAAACCCAAGAATTTGGACAGCCTTAATGTGATTGACTATAGACTGCCATCCTTTAAAACAAGAGCTCTTATTCCACATTTGGGTAAGAGCTTTAAAAATTAAAACCGCATTCGGATCCGTAGATTAATTTATAAACCTAAGGCTGATAACCCCGGTAATTCACTCCCCTCTAAGTATTCTAGAAAAGCACCTCCTCCTTGAGTGATATGTGTTAAAGAATGATCCTGCACAAGAGAAAGAGTATAATTTGTTTCCCCGCCGCCTGCAATAGTTGTTGCATTTGAAGTCGATAACATAGCAATCAAAGATGTTGTCCCAGATTGAAAACGAGGATCTTCAATTTTTCCAAAAGGGCCATTCCACACGATAGTTTTAGCAGATGCAATAATATTTTGAAAAGATGCGATACTGTGCGGCCCAACGTCATACAATGTGACGTCTTTTGGAACATTAGTCATATCTACTGTGACTACGTTTTCATTACAAAGCCCAAGACCATCTTTGGGTAAAATGATTGATGATGGATATTGATCCAATAAATTGGATGCCATGCTCATGTATGATTCTTCATACATGGAACCACCAATGGAATATCCTTTGGCTTTTAAAAATGTATGAGCCATGGCTCCGCCTATGATTAAATGATCGATACGTGGTAATAAATGTTCGATAATCGGCAATTTTGTTGATAACTTTGCTCCGCCCATACAAACCACAAATGGATGCTTCGGATTTTTAAAAATATGACGAAAAGCAGTGATATCTTTTTGTAAAGAACATCCCGCACTATGGTTCATATATAAAGGCAACTGAGATACAGATGCGTGAGATCGATGGCATATGGAAAATGCATCATTTACATAAATATCTCCCAGGTATGATAATTCTTTTGCAAAATTCTCGTTGTTTGTTTCTTCTCCCGGGTGAAAACGTAAATTTTCTAATAAAATCAAATGGTGATTTGATTTTTGAATCTGCTTATAAACATCTGTTCCTATTAATCCTTTAATATATAGAATCTCTTGATTTAAAATTTTTTCAATGGCGGTTTTTAACAATAACGTAGATAAAGATGGATCCCATTGGTTTATGTCGTGACAAGGCTGAGGGCGTCCTAAATGGGTCAGTAATACAATACGAGCATTTTTGTTTAAAAAAAATTTGACGGTATCTTGAATGGCTACAATACGTGAATCGTCTAGTATGGTAAAGTCTTGATCAATAGGAACATTTAAATCACAACGGAGTAAAACAGTTAGCATATGACCATTTTTTTTTGTGATTCACACAAAGATTGAAGAAGTTCTTCAATTTCATTTTTAAAAACAGTTCTTGGAATTCTTAAAAACAATGGACAATGCTCTAACATAATACCGCGTAAAGGATCGTAATCGACCAAGACAAACATCATAGATACTCCTGATATGTAATGGAGATCTAATTCAACGCTGCTGATGTACCATGCTTGATCAAATAACATCAATAAATGTGGAGAATAAGCGGGGCTCATTTGTGAATTTTTATTCATTTTATCAATAGACATATTAATCTGTTTGAGAACTGATGATATATCAATATCGTAATGCCGAAGTACAAAATGAAAATCTGGTAACTGATCAACAAAGCCTTTAAACAAAAAATGCTGAATCTCTACAAAAAAATTTCCATTTTTACGTGCTAGCCCAAAAGCTCCTGATAAAACATCTTGGCATTTTGGATGTAGTTTGTTAATTATTTTAGCCATCGATTAGATACAGAACATATAAGTTATATTACATTTTTTTAAATTTATTTCAAAATGTATGAGTTCATGACCAGTAATTCTCATTTCAGACAAAATAATTTAAAGATGAGACTACTGTAATAATATTACCAAAAATAATTAAAGAAAAATTTTGATTTTTGCCAAAGAATATGACAAAAAATAATGATAAAAATTGTCTTGTTTTATTCCAATAATGTTCATAAAGTTGATAAAAGATTAGAAATTTTTTCCAAGTTCCACATGCAATGGGGCAAAAAGTCCCTTCTTTTTTAAAATTACATCTGGACGTTTGGTTTACCAATGGTGAGCCCCGGTTTAATTTTTATGATAATTTTTTGAAGGTCTCTCATATCAATTTTTTCAATATTTTGAATCCGACTTGTTGCTTTTTTTAATATTTTTTGTAAGATTTTCAAAGCTTCATTATGATTATCTTCACAGAGTAAGATCTTCACACCATTTTTAAGGATAAATTCCCATCGCCTTTGTCTCACAAAGTGGTAATAACGTATATGCTGAGATATCCAAGGATAATCCCCCATTTCCTTTAATAGTGTTTCGGCATGTATGTAAGCATCCTCACCTAAAAATACTGGAAAATCAACCCCCAATAAGGAACGATAAGGCTCCATATCTATTTTTTTTCCATCTTGATCAATATAAAAGAGTGTCTTTTTGTCTTGAAAAATGGCCATCGGTTGTCTTTCCTCGATAGTAATGTACAGAGACCATGGCAAAAATCTTTGAACAGATACAGACTTAACCCAAGGTAGTGATAATAAGGATGATTGAATATCTGTTAAAGATTTTTTAAACAGTGAGTCATTTTTACAAATACCAATCACACGTAAAACGTCTAATGAAGGTGTTATTTTCCGTCCTTGAATTTTAAGGTGTTTTAAAGAAAAACTACATATTTTTAAAGAGTCAATGCAGGCTTCTTTAATGCAGCAATACAATTTTTTAGGATCACTTAAAATATACCAAAGACCAGCACTCACCAATAGAACAATAACTAAAAAACCCCGCGCCCACGACCACAGTAATTGAAGGCGCCGCCGTTGATGTTTTTTCTTTTTTTGTTTGGCTGGTTTCATTAATTTAAGAGGCCCATTGAATGAGAGAAATATCAATACCTTCTTGCTTCATTTCCCATAAAGGACTCAGATCTCTTAGTTTGTTCACTGCTTTCACAATATCATCAATGGCTTTTCTTACCTCCTCTTCTGTTGTAAATCTTCCGATCCCAAATCTTAATGATGTATGAGAT
>JBIKYJ010000026.1:0-11018 GCA_044355315.1 Alphaproteobacteria bacterium
CATGGAAAAATTTTTTTATTAAATTTTTCATCAAGTTTTATATTTTTTTCTTTATTCTAACATGCTTTAAAACACAACGACCTCTTAGTTTTTGAAAGGACCAAAGTATACTTACGCGTAAAAAGACTTTCCGCAACCACATTTACCTTTTTCATTAGGATTTGTAAAGACAAACCCCGATGATATGTCTTGTTGCACATAGTCCATTTCACTGCCCAAAATATAAAAAATGGCTTTTGGATCAATAAAAATTTTAATATGTCCCTCTTCAATCACATCATCAAAAGGCTCAGGTTGACTGGCGTATGTCATTGTGTACGCGAGTCCTGAGCATCCCTTTGTTTTAACACCAATTCTAAGACCTGTTCCTTCAGGTTTTTCTGATAAAACCAAGGATAGGCGTTGAATGGCATTAAACGTGAGAGTAAGAATTTTTTTGTTTGTAGTCATTGATAGCCGCTTTGATGGCTTCCTCTGCCAATACTGAACAATGTATCTTAACGGGCGGTAAGGCTAACTCTTCAGCTACATCCGTATTTTTAATAGTCATTGCTTCATCTAAATTTTTTCCCTTTACCCATTCAGTGATCAATGATGAAGAGGCAATCGCCGCACCACATCCAAAGGTTTTGAATTTGGCATCTTGGATGATACCTTGATCATCAATCTTAATTTGTAGTTTCATGACATCGCCGCATGCCGGAGCACCTACAACTCCTGTTCCAACAGTCGGGTCTTTTTTGTCGAAACTACCAACATTTCTTGGTTTTTCATAGTGATCAATTAATTTTGAACCATAAGCCATTATTCATTCTCAAGTATTCTTTTGTAAAAACATTATATCAAATTTATCAGACTGCCCCTTACTTTTAAAAAATATCTGCACAGTCTTACCGTCCAACTCTATTTCGGCACTCCCGAAATTTATCAGTGAGAGCCAAATTTAAGGGAGCATTTCTTAGGAATTTTTCAGTCTTTTGTGAAAAAAATACCACGGCAAAATAAATACCAATCGTCTTTAATATGTTTTTTCTAGAATTTTCTTTAATTTTACTAAGGATTTTTAAACGCATGTTGTAAAAAAATCAAACCAAATTAATTTGAGTATGCTAAAATTTTTATTATCCGTTAGGGTTATGTTTATA
Organism: Alphaproteobacteria bacterium; assembly: GCA_044355315.1. GTDB lineage: Bacteria > Pseudomonadota > Alphaproteobacteria > JALRGP01 > JALRGP01 > JALRGP01. Next base: position 1,146 of record JBIKYJ010000026.1, read on the forward strand.
TGTTTGGGCGTTTATTGGGGTGCTTGTCATCAGATATTGGGATTGATTTAGGAACTGCCAATACTCTTGTTTATGTGAGGGGTAAAGGGATTGTATTAAGTGAACCTTCTGTCGTTGCAGTGTTAAAAAAAGGTGGAAGACAACAAATTTTATCCGTTGGGGAGGAAGCAAAACGGATGTTAGGCCGCACCCCCGGTAATGTTCACGCCATTCGTCCATTAAAAGATGGAGTCATTGCAGATTTTGAAATTGCAGAAGCAATGATTAAATATTTTATCAAAAAAGTCCATCGTAGAAAAAATTTTTTAGCCCCTCAAATCGTTATTTGTGTTCCATCAGGAGCAACCCCAGTTGAAAGACGTGCTATTAAAGATGCGGCAGAAAGTGCCGGAGGTCGTCGTGTTTATCTCATCGAAGAACCCATGGCGGCTGCAATTGGTGCGAATTTACCTGTGAATGAGCCAATCGGATGTATGGTTGTTGACATTGGCGGAGGCACAACCGAAGTTGCTGTGTTATCTCTTGGAGGTATTGTGTACGCAACATCTGTACGCGTAGGTGGTGATAAAATGGACGAAGCAATTATTCAATATGTCAGACGTCAATTTAATTTACTCATTGGAGAATCAACCGCCGAAAAAATAAAAAAAGAAGCAGGATCAGCAGTCATGACACCCGACAGCAAAAAAATGATCGTCAGTATCAAAGGGCGCAGCTTAACGGATGGCGTTCCCAAAGAAATACAATTAAATCAATGTCATTTGGTTGAAGCATTAACAGACGTTGTGTCATCCATTGTGCTTACTGTGAAATCTGCTTTGGAGAGTGTCCCTCCTGAATTATCTTCAGACATTGTTGAACATGGTATTACGATGACCGGCGGTGGCGCTCTTTTGAGGAATCTAGACTACGTTCTTCAACAAGCGACAAGTGTTCCTGTTTACGTCGCAGAAAATCCATTACAGTGTGTATCGGTTGGAACGGGAAGGTGTCTTGAGGAAATTGAATTGCTAAGAAATTTAGAAGAGTAATGATTTTTTCTCCCCCCTTGGTGAAAGGTATCTTATTAAAACGTTATAAACGCTTTTTATGCGATATCCAATTAGAATCTGGTGAGATTATCACTGCCCATTGCCCTAATCCCGGCGCTATGATGGGGCTGACTCACGAAGGAGAAACGGTATTTTTGTCCTATTCAACGTCACCGTCCAGAAAATTACCATACACATGGGAAATGGTCCAAACACGCTATCCTGTTTTTAATCAGCCTGAGAAAACTGCGACTTTCATTGGTATGAATACAATGAATCCTAATCGTCTTGTCAAAAAAGGATTAGAATCAGGTTTTTTTAAAAATGTCTTTGAATTTTCTGCATTTCAATCTGAAGTCAGATATGGAGCTAATTCTCGGATTGATTTTATTTTAAAAGGGCCAAATGGGCCGTGTTACTTGGAGGTTAAAAATGTCCACTTGTGTAGACATGAAGGGCTGGCAGAATTTCCTGACTGTGAAACGTCTAGAGGCGCAAAACATTTGATGGAACTATCAAAACTCGCAATAACAGGAATCCCTTGTTTTGTAATGTATATTGTTCAAAGAAATGATGTTCATACATTTCAAGTTGCAAAAGATTTGGATGTAAAATACGCTATCGCGTCCCAAATTGCAAAAGAAAATGGTGTAACTATGTTGGCATTTTCATGTCATGTATCCACCGAGGGTATTTTTTTATACAAACAATTAAAAGTATTGTAATAAATACAATTAACATCCAAAATTATCAATACGTTTGACTATAGTATTAATAATTTTTTAATATTTAAATGATAGAAATATATTAATGATATTGTAAATTTTTAATTTTATGTATAATATTTATTCTAAAAACAATACGCAACTTGGGTCTTTGGAGGATCATATCGTGTGTATTTTTAAAAAAATATTGGATTTAGTATGGAGGGCAAAGAATGAGCACCAGCACCAAAAAATAGATGATTGTTTTCAAAGTATTAATTTAGCATCTCAATTATGTGTTGAGCTTGGAAGTGTCTTATCAGATAACGACAAAGTCATCACTCTTGACGATAATACATCTTTGACGATTCGGGAATTTTGGTTGCGTTTTTTTGAAGACATAATTTTTACCATGGGAAAAATTAAATTTACCTTTGATGATACTATTTATAAACAATTAATTGAAACTCTTACCTTTGTCACCGAACAATGGGAAAGATTACCGCCTTCGGAACAAAGTTTTTAATGTTATAGCATTCAGATTAAAGTGCGACAATGTTTAACCTCCTGTAAAAACCGAACAGAAACGGGACACGAATAATCTGTTTTTCATCGCATGCTTCAAAAGAAGATATCTTCTTTTTCCAGTCCAACAATTGTATGATTCAAAATATGTGGCTTATCTAATCTGATCCGCAAATGGTCATACATGTATTTTTTTTTGAGGTTAGCAATGATGGTGTCAACTGCATTTTCTAAGTAATAAAATTTCTCATGCTTCAGGATATGTTGAACACACCTTAGGAGCTCGGCATAACATATGATACCATTTTTTTCATAGTCATATCGGCATTTAATAAAAATCAATACTTTTTGGGGATTTTGTCTTTCATGCTCGAGGACGCCGATGATACATTCGCATGATGATTCAATAATGATTGTGTACATGGGGGAGAAGATCCATCCTTTTTCATTATTTTACCTAGATACAAAAAATTAATCATTTATTAATCTTTTTCTGATCTGATAATGATAAATAGGCAAAAACATCTCTGTTATGGTGAAAATTTTTCTACTTACTAGTATTATCGTTGTAAGTGTAACGTTTTATATATTGGTAGATCAAAACATCATCAGCCTGTCAAGTCATGATTCAAATACTATTCATATTCCATCCGTCATTATTAATTTAAAAGACGATCATCGTTTACAATTAAAATTAAATCTATTTTTTAAAAACAAAGATACTATTCATCTCACAAAAAAAAAGGTTCCCCTTATCACAGATTCTATGATTAATTATTTCAGACGTCTCACCAAAGAAAAATTATTCAAAAAAACACTGGATGATGTCAAAGAAGACCTCGCCATCCACATCCATCCCTTTGTTACAAACACGTCTTTTGAATGTTTGATTATTGAAGAATTTTTAATCTCTTAAATAAAATTCAAATAATGATAAAATGTTTATTGCAATTTAACAACGAAATCGATGTCTTAATACGATATATGGACAACGTATGGCCTAATGGTGATTGGGTATGTGCTGCCCCAACAGTCAAGCTTTATAGCAGATCTTTTTATCAGACGATGTTATTTGAACATGTGATACTATATGCATTTGAGTGCCCTTCTTACAATGGATCTTTGATGATTGATATGACAACAGCGTGGGCCATCATTCAACAAAAAACAGGTGACAATAACCAGGATCACGATCAATTGATGATATCTTCTTTATCGTTATTACATAAAAAAATTCTCAATAATTTTTTTGAACAAATGATCCAAGATTTTTCTCCTCACCATACCCCTATTGGGTTCACGACATCAATGGGAACATGTGATTTTATTTTAGATGTATCATTTGCAGTTCATACAGAAAAATTCTTAGCTATTCATTTTATCGTTGAAAAAAAATCAATCACTACAGGAAAAAAAATTTATTTAGATTCTATTTCCATTCCTCTTATAGCATCTATGACAATTACAACTGACGAACCTAACCTACGTGTTAATGATCAGCTCATCTTGTCAAATTCTCTTTGCTGTGATCTCACTTATCATGGACAAATTGTTTTTAAAGGAGAGCTTGGAAAAAAAAATGATCATTTTGCGATTAAAATATTGGAGAAAGTTAATGAATGATATTTTAAAGTTAATTCGGAAAAAAAAACACTCCATGTATGTTAGATTTGTTTATATAGCTATTGCCTTGTTCATTTTTGGTGGCATGGTTAAATACAGAGAGCATCTGAAATTCCATTTATCCAGCTATGCTCATGCAAATAATTTTAAAATACCTCTTTATATTAAGGAAAACAATACTGCCCCTTCTTCTTCTGATCACGTCACAAATGCATTAATCATTGAAATTAACCATGTTTTAAAATCATTGGATACAATCGAAGAACATTGGAAAAAAGATACAAACCTTATCAAAATATTGGAATCTATGCATCCCAAAAAAGCCGCAAAACGTCTGGATTTAGTAGATAAATCAACCCTTTGTTACATATTTTCGAATATATCTAAAAAAAAAGGAGCCATGATTTTAGAGTATTTGAATCCAAATGCTGCAAAAGATGTTTTAATTCATTTAGCAAGACGCCAAAATAAGAAGTAAATTTTTAAAAATCATTTAATTTCTCTAGTTTTAATTAAAGTCCTGTCATTTTTTTATTTATGAATTATATCAACGTACAGATTATATTTGAATAAACATTAAAAACTTTTTACTTATGAATTTTTTTAACATTATGAACCGGGATTCTACTCAACCCATTCATTTAGATGGGCACTCATCATCAATGTTCACATTATTGGCTCCTCTCAATAAACCAAAGATTCGTTTTTTTACACCTCCTTTTGATGTGTCGGATCAATTTAAAAATCGCATCGTATCACATATCGTGACAAATCAAGATATAGTGGAATTTCCATTATCTCCATCATTTGATTGGGATTATGGGGATGAGACACACTTGTTTGCATTGGGAGCCTTGCATGAGGACAAAAAAGACCCATCACAATGGGATATTTTATGTGTTGATCACGGACATATCACCTTCTTAAAGGATTGGAAAAACAAAGGTATCCAGCCTCCTGGAGGTTGTTTAGATGGACAAGACATTGTATTTGACCCAAGGGTGATCTGGCCATGATTCCATTGTTATCAATGATTGTATCTTTAGCTGGTTTTGCTCCAATTATTCAAAAATGGATTCAAGGGGTGTCTAATGATCATGATTTAACACATATTGCATCCATGATTGTGAATGTGGCTCAAACAATAACAAAATCAAAAAGCCATGAGGATATGTTAAAAGAGTTAAGTGAATCAAAAATATTAGTATCAAAATTCCAAGACAAAATGACAAAAATGGATGAAAAAATTCAAAAAATTATTCTGTATGACAGAAAGGATGCAAGAAAAAGAGATATCTCTTTCAGTCAATCTGGAAAACTGAATAAGCGAGCAGATTTTATGGTCATGTGTGCAGCGATTGGATTATTAATCTGTTTAATCACAATTGGATTTTTTTCCCATAAAATATCAGGAGAGGCTATTGGAATTATTTCAACAATTGCGGGCCTTTTTGGGTCATGTCTCAAAGATGCTTATGGATTTGAATTTGGGTCATCGCGTGGAAGCAAAGAAAAAGATCATGTTTTATACAGAAAAAGCCTTTTTTAATAGAGATCAACCTGAACTATACACACGGCGCGCCCTGTCGGATTTTAAATATTATTTTATCTTTCTTTCAAGATAAAATAAGGACAATAAAATTTTGATTACGAGTGATTTAATTCCAAATTGCCAAATTTCGTTAAACGCCCATCAAAAAACAATGGAATAATACCAATGGGGCCATGACGTTGTTTGGCAATGATCACTTCGGCTTTATTTCTGACTTTATCCATTTCGGCCATCCACTCTAAATGTTTGTCTGTTCCAGCTGTCGGTTCTTTGCGGCCATCGTAATATTCTTGGCGGTAAACAAACATCACTACATCAGCGTCTTGCTCAATGGATCCTGATTCACGCAAATCAGATAATTGTGGACGCTTATCTTCTCGTTGTTCCACCGCACGGGATAATTGTGATAATGCCACTACGGGGACGTGCAATTCCTTTGCGATGGCTTTGAGTCCTCTTGAGATCTCCGATATTTCTTGCACACGGTTTTCTCCGCCGCGGTATCCACTGCCCTCCAGTAATTGCAAATAATCGATCACAATTAAACCAATATTGTGAAGGCGTTTCATACGTCTGGCACGGTTACGAAGCCCGGCAATAGACAGCGCTGGGGTATCGTCAATAAACAAATTAACGGCATTGATATCACGACTGGTCATCATCAAATGAGTAAATTGATCATCATTGAGATGACCACGGCGAATATAATCTGATGGAATACCAGATTCACTGGATAAAATACGTAGTGCTAATTGTTCACTGGACATTTCAAGAGAAAAGAACAACACACTAGCTCCCTCGCCTTTATGATATAAATTCTTTTTGGCTGCATTAAAGGCAACATTAGTGGCAAAGGCAGTTTTTCCCATAGAAGGGCGTCCCGCCACAATTAATAAATCGGATGGATGAAGTCCTCCCAATTTTTGATCAACCTCGATAAAACCCGTAGTGACTCCCACCACTTGAGATGTTTTTTTATAGGCCAACTCCGCATGATGAATAGCCTCAATCAGAGCAGTTTGAAAAGAGATGGTTTGAGTATTGGTGCCATGTCCTTTGCTAAGATCAAACAATTTTTTTTCGGCTTCTTCAATTTGTTCTAATGGATTTTTGTCTTTAGAATTTTCTGCATGACTTTTGATATCGTCTCCAATGATACACAAGGATCGTCGTTGATAATAATCATAAATCTGGCGACCATATTCATCAATGCCGCTTAATGATAAAGCGTTTGCCGCAAGACTTGCCAAATAATGATCATCATATGTATCATCTTGAGGTAAAGATGATTTTAATGTTAATGGATTCGCCAGCTTTCCCTTATCGTGAAACAGAGCAATTAACTCGTACAACTTTCCATGAAAGGGGGTTGCAAAATGATGAGGGCGCAAAAAATCTATCACATGTTCAATCAATTGATTGTCGACCAAAACGGCCCCAAGTAAAGCTTGTTCTAACTCAACGCTATATAACAATTGATTCTCCTAAACGATACATTGCTGTAAATCTAGGTCATTTTTTTCCAAAAATTGAATAAAATGGCAAAAATTTTGGCTAATTAAATGACTTGCGTCACGGGCAAGCATGGACGGCAATGAGGCAGGGGCGTGAATTGTTATGCCGTCACGGATAATTTCCTCGTCTATTTTGGAATAAATACAATTACCTCCCATTTGAATGGCGGTGTCAATAATAACAGATCCTTTTTTTATTAAAGAAAATTCATCTTCGCCAATTAGAATTGGAGCCTTTTTCGACAAAATCTGGGCGGCTGTAATGACGAGATCCATTGTTTTTAATTGCTCATGATACGTTTTTTTGTGATCAATAAAAATGCCTCCTAAACTTTCTACTTGTTCTTTGGTTTCGGGGCGAATATCATATCCATATACAACGGCGCCTAAACGTTTAGCGGTTGCAATTGCCTGAAGTCCTAAAACCCCCATTCCAACAACCATCACGCGAACAGGATAAATCGATCCAGCGGATGTTGTCATCATGGGAAAAACTCTTTTTAAAAGACGAGCTCCTTCTAGGATGGCTTGATATCCTGCAATGTTAGCTTGGGAAGACAGGGCATCCATAGATTGAAAGCGAGATATTCTTGGTGTTTTTTCAAAAGAATAGGCTTGTGGGCAGTACTTGTGATAAGCATGTTGAATTTTTTCATCAAAAGGATTTAAAAAACCTATAATTATCTGGTCTTTCCTAAGAGAAGATATTTGTTTGTGAGTAAATGGTTGAACACGAAACAAAATATCAGATTCCTCGATAATATGTTTGTCTGATGATTGCATCATTGCACCAGCTTCTTCATAATCTGCCTCCTCAAAAAACGCATGGATGCCAACCTTATGATGGGCCAAAACTTTGTAACCTTTTTTAATAAGTGAGGAAACTCCTGACGGTGTGAGAGCTACCCGAGCTTCTTCTTTAAATAGTCCGATTGTTTGCATGGATTTAGTCCTTTTTAAAATGTTTCACGTGAAACATTTCATGATAATGTTAAAATTTCTGGGCCATGGCCCATGATGGCGATTGTGTGCTCCCATTGGGCAGAAAGAGATCCATCAGATGTAACAGCCGTCCATCCATCAGATAATACTTTTGTCTGGTAACGACCAGCATTCACCATTGGCTCTATGGTGAAAAACATACCTTCTTGAATTTTTACGCCACTTCCTTTTTTTCCAAAATGACGAACTTCTGGATGACAATGAAATTCCGTTCCAATACCATGCCCACAAAAATCTCGAACAACACTGAATCCATATCTTTCTGCATAAGATTGAATAGCATACCCTATGTCCCCCATGTGTTTTCCAGGTTTGGCATTATCTATACCGATCATCAAAGCATCATATGTAACCTGGATCAGACGATCTGCCAGTTTAGATATTTTTCCAATTTTAAACATTCGGCTTGCATCACCATGATAACCATCCAAAATGACAGTTACATCAATATTGATAATGTCACCAGATTTAAGTTTTTTGGACCCAGGAATTCCATGGCACACTACATGATTAATGGATGTGCAAATGCTTTTTGGAAAACCTTTGTAATTTAATGGTGCGGGAATTCCGCCATGAGACACGATAAAATCGTGACACAATTGATCTAGCTCGTCAGTTGATATGCCCTCTTTGACATAGGGAGAGATGAAATCCAATGTTTCGGATGTCAATCTTCCGGCTGACCTCATTTTTTCGATCATTTTACCCTTCCTTAATGTTTCACGTGAAACATTGCTTTTAAAACAATGCCTTGAACATCTTTAAGTCCACCAAAATTTGGCAACCAAGATAGCTGTGCATCTTTGTCAACAATGACTAAAGGAACAGCATTAAGTGTGTGCGATGTATGGGGAGCATTTGTATTTAAATCCCTCATGCATTCAGCATTGCCATGATCCGATGTCAAAATTAAACACACATCTTCTTTTAAACAGTAGTCGCTGAGTTGTTTTATGCATTCGTCTAAACAAAGAATCGCACGTTTTGTCTCTTCGTAACGACCACTGTGCCCAACCATATCTGCATTTGCATAATTCACCACAATCAAACCGTATTTTTTTTGTTTAATCTTTTTAATTAATTTGTCAGTAATAGCCATTGCGCTCATATTTGGTTCTAAATCATACGTTTTAACTTTTGGAGATGGTATCAAGATTCTATCTTCCAAAGGGAAAGGTTCCTCTTGTCCTCCGTTAAAAAAAAATGTCACATGAGCATATTTTTCCGTCTCAGCAATACGGAGCTGAGGAATTCCTTTTTGAGAAATAATTTCCCCAAGCCCACCATGATGATGTTCTTTTTTAAAAAGAACTGTCATTAATGAATCTAAATCACGTGAGTAAGATGTCATCCCAATAACATGGTCAAATTCAACATGTGCCGTATTAAAGGCATTGAATTTTTTATCTAACAGAGCGCCCAACAACTGCCTGATACGGTCAGCCCTAAAATTTATCATCCATAGACTATCGCCATTTTTGATATGAGATGGTAAAAAAACACATGGAGGAATAAATTCATCGGTAATGTCTTGAGCATAAAAAAACTCAATGGCTTTTTCCGGAGAATTGAAATAATAATCTGCTTTTTGAAATATCATGGCATCGTAAGCTTGTTTGGTTCTCTCAAAACGTTGATCCCGATCCATAGCATAAAAACGCCCCATCATTGTGCCAAATGGGTACCCTTTTGTATCAAAACTTTTAAGATCTTCCAAAGCTTGTTTTGGAGGCGTGTCACGGCCATCTAAAAAAACATGTAAAACACATTTTTTTTTATGTTTGTGTAAAATGTTGATGACCTTTTGAAAATGATCCATATGAGAATGGACCCCTCCTTTTGAGAGTAACCCCATTAAATGCACAGTTCCATCTGTTTTGAGTAAGTTGTGTAATTCTGGCAGTTCATCACTTAAATTTTGA
>JBIKYJ010000095.1:0-2965 GCA_044355315.1 Alphaproteobacteria bacterium
CTAGTCTTTTTGTGCTACTTTAGTTACCGAAGGTTTAGTTCAACGTTTTGCAGATTGGCGATGGGCGGGCTTTTCAGCACAAAAGTTAGTTCGGAGAACTGAACTTTATGCTACCACAAAACTGTCAAAAGAAGACGAAAAACCGCCTATTGCCAATGTGCTGTTATGGGCTGGTTATAATAAATTAACCTACTACTTAGTTTAATTCTCCGCTGACAAACACATCTCATTAATAAGTTCAGCAACCATAATATCATTTTGTGCTTCTCCATTAATCTCAAATGCATTTATTTGCCAGCGATCATCCCCATCCATTTCAAATTGAATAACTGCATTTACTGGTTTATTGTCATAGGTAATTTGACCAGATGCATTTAGATGATATTTGTCATCGTCAGGAGAAACAAAACTTTCCCATTTAGGATTAGCAAAAAAGCTGTTTACCAGAGTTTCTACATTGTGTTTATTACAAGCATCAAAGTAGCCCTTTTTAATTGTATCATCCATTTTTGATTTACAACTAAACAGGGAAGTTATTAGGAATAAGAATGCTATTTTTTTCATATGATTATTTGTTTATGTATTTAGTAATATGTGCACAAATTAATTCGGACTTTGATGTAGGCAGATTTTTAATGCTTCCATCTTTCATTTTCAATGAAATTCCAAATTCAAAACCCGAGAGTTTACCAATTTTAGTGTTAGCTACATCTTTCACCTTAACTGCGGATACATTACTTATGTCGTTGTAATAAATTATTGCTTTTTCATCCGCAATTACATTGTCATTTTGTTTCAATGTAATTTTTTCAACATTAAATGCCCTGTAGATGATTTTTTTTGATGTAAGGGTAATAATTGTGGTGTTACCTGAATTTTTGAATATTATTTCCTCACCTGTTTCTAAATCTGATATTGCATCAATCTCAGATTTTTCCTTAGCATTTTCTTTTTTTAGCAGCCCAATTCCAGTTGCAATCATTATCCAAGCTCCATATTTTGAAATTGCATTAACACCGACTATTAATTCGAGCCAGCCGAAAGAGAAGCCATTAAAAACCCAAATAATTAAATCAAGTGCACCAAGGCCAATCAAAATGTAAAAAAAAATTTTTTTGTTCATTTTAGTAATTTTTGTTTTTGTTCCTACTCTTTTGGATTTTCGAAATACTCCCTGTTTTTTGAGTGGTTTTCTTGTCTCCACTTTTTTGTCTGTCACTTTAGGTGGTCAGCCTGTCTTGAACCGCTTTGTCTGTTTAACTTGCCCATAACGTTTTCGGGCTTTGCGTTCGGGCGGGTTTCGGAGCACAAAACTGTCAGCCAGCACTGAACTTGAATAGAAGCACAAAGCTCCAAATTTGCACGTCACTCCGCCTGACGCAAAACCCGTGTTACCTGCTGTGTTCATGCTTCATCTTTTGTGTCAATTATAAATTTTTTTGTGTTTTCAATTTTAAGTTTTACGCTCTCGTGTTCTATACTTTTATTGTCCATTGAAAATACTCTTTCAATGTCTCTTAATACATTGGCTAAAGATGTATCATTTAATGGTGTCTTTTTAATTTTGAAAACATATTCTTCGATATTTCCTGTTTTGTATGGTACTTCATATTTTGTTGTTATTTCATTTATTAACTCTATTTGTTCAAAGTTTAACAAATCGTCTATAATTGTTTGGTCTATTACTGTTCCTGCCCAATTTTGAGCTTCAGCTTTTAAATGAGCATCAACAATCCCTTTACCGTAAACACATTGAACAGAATATGAACCACCTTCTGAATTAATTTGTCGTCCTGTAACTTCTTTTATTTTACCTTTCAAAATGGTTCCTCTTAATGGAAAATTGTATCCTATTTCTCTCCAATTAAATTCATAGGCCACATTTATTAGTTCTTTTAATGAATGTAAATCACAGGAATTTGTCCAAACAATTACTGTATCGGAAATATTTAGACAATTCAACTTTGACCTTGAAACATCAACTATAATAGCTCCACCTCTTGATTCTTGGTATTTGCCTTGACCTAAACATATTTCAATATCTCTAAATATGTGTCCCATTCTTCTCATTAAGTCACCATCTTCATTATTTTGAATGAACTCTTTGAAACCCATAAAGTCAAAATATGCCAAATAAACTTCTTTCATAGGTAAAGTCATTTGTTATTTGTATTTAGAAAAATCAACAGTTCCTTCCATATATCCTTTATAGATTGATATGTCAAGGTTTTCTGGTATAAATTTTAAAATAAAAGCAATTCCTTGTGGCTTATATATTTTTATAAATTGAACTTTTGCAGTCCCCTTTTTTGAGTCATAATCATTTATGTATCGCCAATTATAATAGAAAAAATCCGCTTTATATGTTTCATAGGTTTCGTTGTATGAAGCGGTTTGTGTAGAATACATTGGCCCAAAACTTTGCGAATTATCATTGGGGCAAACATTAGCCATATACAGAAGACCATCGTTGTCACTAGTATAAAATACTGTATAGCATCCACCTTCCAATAAATAAGGTGTAATATCAACACCATTTTTTGAGGCATCAGTAATTATAAACTTTGCCAAGGTTTCTTGATTTTGTGCAAATAGTCCACTTGTTGTTAAAATCAAAAGGGCAAGGATTGAATAAAATTTACTTTTCATTTTTTAAATCGTTTTATGCCTACTCTAAATTGGTTTTCGGCTTTCCCCGTTTGTACGCTAATATAAATTTTCAGACATTCAATTTTGTCGTTGTCAAAATGCCAGTCGTCTTTCTAACATAGCAGGTAACGTTTTCGGGCTTGGCGAAGGTGGCGATTTTTACCACAAATGTTGATGCGGAGAACCAATTTTGATTAACCACAAATGTGTCTGCGGAGCACTGAACCGCCACTTTTGCCAAACCCGTGTTATGCCTTCGTTGTTCTTTTATGTTGTTACATTCGGTCATAAATCGGTCTTGGAATTTGTTTTAATA
>JBIKYJ010000096.1:0-2856 GCA_044355315.1 Alphaproteobacteria bacterium
TAAAAGGGATTGTATTAGTTAAGTATACTATTATCTTTAAGTGGATTTAAAATTTCATTTTTTTAGGGGAACCAAGGTTTCCTTATGATCCTTCCTTTTTTTAAGGAAACCAATGTTTCCTTATGATCCTTCCTTTTTTAAAAAACTCTATGTTATTTTTTCACAGACTTATTATCTTTTCTTTACATCATTGCTCAACTTCGTAATGAAATTACGAAATACTCAAAGCACTTTGTTTAGCATTTGTTATTTTTCCTTAAAAAAAGGAGGGGTCATAGGGGAACCAAGGTTCCCCTAAAAAATTGAAAAATAAAAATACTTAAGGGTAAAGGGTATAAATATATGATAATATAACTATTAAGAATAATAATGGAACAAAATAACCAAAATACTGTAACTCTTGTATCATTTGACGGCGATATCGGTTCCGGTAAAAGCACGATGATGAAAAAAGCAGAGGAATATTATAAAAATAACCCGAATGTCATATTTGCCGAGGAACCTGTTAGGAAATGGAACCTAATCAAGGACAAAAATGGCACAGAAATGCTGAAGTTGTTTTATCAGGATCAAGAAAAGCACGCATTCAAATTCCAGATCATGGCATTTGTTTCCAGGCTTGCCGGGCTAAGAGAAATCGTCAAAGCAAATCGAGATAAAAATATTATTATTATCACTGAGCGCAGTTTGTATACCGACAAGGAAATCTTTGCGAAGATGTTATACGATCAGGGAAAAATGTCAGATGTCGAGCATCAAATCTACTTGACATTGTTTGACGAATTTGCGGCGGAATTTGAAGTAAACAAGGTCGTTTACATAAGAACGGATCCTGTCAAATGCCATGAGCGCATACATTTGAGAGCAAGAGAAGGGGAAGAGCTGATACCGTTAGCATATTTAGAAGAATGTCACAATTATCATGAGGCATTTTTAGACCAGGATCGCGGACTATTCAAGGAACAGCTTGTGCTAGACGGAAACCAAGATATTTATCAGAATCCAACATTGGCGTCAGATTGGATGCAACAGATCGACGACTTTATTCAGAGACGCACATGAATTGTCTTTAAGTAGTAAATTCAAATAAATAATTAATATCTTTTTTATTTGAATATTTATATTATACTTCTTCGGTTTCTGATCTAGAGGTTGGTTTCATTTTTAATGTTTTTGCTTTGGACACCGATTTTGCCCTAGATTTTTCTGTTGCTTTTCTTTGTTTTTCTGCCTCCTTTTGTTGTCTTTTTTCTTATTTTTCTGCTTCCTTTTCAGTCGCCTTTCTTAATTTTTCTGCTTCCTTTTCAGTCGCCTTTCTTAATTTTTCTGCTTCTTTTTCTTGTTTTGTTTGTCTTTCCGATTTCGGCAATATAGCTTTTTTTGCCGTCATATTTTTTCTCTTTTCCTTTTCACCCTCACTTAATTCAGAAGAAGAAGTGTCAATTTTTATTGTTTTATTAAATTTGCTATATTTCTTTGCGGCAACAGATTTTGGTCTAGATGCTGGATTTACTTCTTTTTGCATAATAGCGCTTATATTTTGTCTAAAATTTATATATTGATCTGTAACTTCTTTTTGTTGAATATAACTCATAAGTTTTTCAGAAGTAATTTCTTCATCAAAAATTTCTGAAAAATATTTTGCCATTTTATTATTTATAAGACTTGTATATCCTCTGATTACCCTTTTTAAATAATTATCATTATTTAATCGGTTTTCATTTAATATAGCATCATTAATTTGTCTGCTAGGAATTTCAGGATTTTTTAAACACATTTCAGCAAAAAACATGGACCATGCTACACAATATCCTTCTGGTTCTATTGCTTCGCGTGGAAGTGTGCTATTATCTTCAATGAATTGAACCCCATTTGATGGACATACCTCACTTGCTTTAATTAATTTAATGTCAGGTAATCCACTTTGGTTTAATTTAGCATTAATGCCGGCCACAGATAAAGATAAAAATTTATTTACAACACGGTTTACTCTCGCAGGATCTAGTCCCATGTATTGAAATCCATGAGGTTCAAAATGTTCTAGTTCTCTTGTATTACTACGATATATCAATAAATTTGCGTGCGCTATTTTATTTAGATTTGATTCAATTTCTAAAGTTAATGGAATAATTATAAAAGGGTTATCTTTTTTAATACATTTTACCATTTGTTCTATAAAGTTTTTTCGAAGAAGATCGTTTAATTCATCGTGCTCATTCTTATAAACATGAATAATAATATCTGGTGCATCCCTTCCTCTTTCTGTTATTGTGCAAGTTGTTTTATATTTTTTAAAAAGATACAAGTAAAATAATGTTTCAAAAAAAGCATGGCCTCCAAATGTTTTTAATTTAACACGTTTATCAAAAAGTTGGTGCATTCTTTTTGCTATTTTTTTGTCATATGTTATTTTATCTGGAAGAGGTTCAGGAAATTTTAGTTCAATCTCTTCTACTGCTTTTTCAGGGCTTTTCGATTTTACCTTTATTAGGATACTTTCTGGTGTTGGAGATTTATTCTTGGGACTCGGAGTTTTCTTCTTTTCAGAACTCTTTTGACTCGGAGTTTTCTTCTTTTCAGAACTCTTTTGACTCGAAGTTTTCTTCTTTTCAGAACTCTTATCACTTGATGTTTTCTTCTTTTCGGAATTTTCACTTTCACCTTCTCCTATCGGATATAAATTATTGTAAGGAGTTAACGTTCTTGTTTTAATATTTTTTCTTTTAGTTTTTTGTGATGTTCTTTTAAATGAAGAAGTAATTTGTTTTTTTATACTACTAAATAGGCCCATTTATATATTTATGATATATTTAAAATTCTTCCTCATCGGGTATTTCTTTAAAAACAACTGTTTTA
>JBIKYJ010000001.1:0-31579 GCA_044355315.1 Alphaproteobacteria bacterium
GTAATATTTTAAATGGTAAAAAACTTTCTGTTTGCGCAAATCTCTCGTATATGACTACGATGGAGCGCATTGATAATGATGTATTCTTAAGTGTAGGAATGAACGACACAAAATCTTATATTTTTAAAATTCCTATTCAAAAAATCATGAATCTTTTAAACAAAGAGCAATTTGAAGTAAAAGAATCTATGGCGTTATCTCAAAAAATTGCTATAGGTAATGTTGGTTTTTTTGGAAAAGGAAACATTGGAGATGAGATGTTTTTTGAAATTTATCAAAAAATGTTTCCTTCTTTATCTTGGAGCGCCGTTGGAAATGATTTAGGCCCATTAGACAGTCATTTTTCTTTAAAAGATGTGATAGTGATTGGTGGAGGGGATTTAATTTGTTCTGGCAAAAACTACAGAGGTTTTTTACATAGTGATTATCCTCAATCTAAACCTACATTTTTATTCTCAATCGGAGGAGGAGATCATCTTATAGATATAAAATTTGAAAAAAAAGATGAGTTAGTGGATTACTATAGATCATTTTTTTTTAATAAAAACATTAAATTTTTAAGTGTACGTGGATTTAAAACTGAACAAACACTTAAAAAAGTTTTTCCTGATCTTCAATTGTCAGGCGTTTATCCTGATATGGTTGCATCTATAGATCTTCCTTATTTCCCTTTAAAAAATAGATTGAAACCTCAAAAACTGGGTTTTATATGGAGAGAGGAAATAAATAAATTTTATGCTGAAAAAACAAGTAATCTTTTGAAATTATTATCAGAATATGGATACCAAACTGATATTTTATTACTAGGATATAAAAATAGTGAAGCAGAGCGTGCAGAAAAAGAAACCATTCAAAAATTTATAAATAATCAAAAGCCAATTTTTAAAAACGTAAAAAATTTTGAAAATTCTGACAGTGCTATATCTGGAATAGGCCATTATGACATCATTTTGTCATCTCGTTTACATGGAAGTATTTTAGCAACTATGATGGGCATCCCTTGTTTATCATTTTTAAGAGGTTATAAATTTCAAGACTTCTATTCATTTTTTAGTCAATCGTATATTATTCCTCATGATGAGTGGCAACCAGATGAAGCACTTTTGTTGTTGAACAATACGAAACCTTTCACAAAAGAAGAAATTTTAACCGTTAAGAAAAAAGCAAGAAATGGTTTATATCATTTGATGTCTGAGATTTATGCTTGTGTCAGTTCATAACATTTAAGACCACTCTCAAAACAATAACCCCTTAAATATGGTGATCGTAAGGGTTTTTTTTAGGATACACGCAAACATTAGATTATCTTAGATTTTTATAAGTGGCCTGCATTCATGTTATTTCATGGATGCATTTTTTAAGGTCGGCAAGGACCAATGCTATACCCAATTAACTTGAAGATTCGGTTTTAACCACGCTAAAGTTATCGTTGATACGGCTATTCATATGTGAAGAAATTTCCGGCCAAGTTTGATTTAAAAATGCCATAATTTTTTCGTCTCAAATATTTGAGCAGATTCGAAAAAAACATTGTTTCGCACATGTTCATTCATGACTTTCCAAAGTCTCTCTATTGGATTCAAGTTTGGACTGTAAGCAGGTAAAAAATGAATCTTAATATTCAATTCCTCTGCTGTGTGTCTTGTTTTTTCCGATTTGTGATAGGGACCTTGGTCTAAAATCAAGTGAATTTTTCTATGTCCTGGATATTTTGTTCTTAGAGCCTCGAAATACTCACAAATTGCGTCAGAATCAATTGTTTTGTACTCCCGAACCATCAAACTCATCGTTTTTAAATTAATAGAACCAAACACATTGATGCGTGTTCTTGAAGCTGTTGTTGAAATTGGTTTGTCTTTTCCAGTTCGAATCCATCCATAAGCAATCTTTGTTGCCACCCTGGGTAAACGCCATCTCCAAATTCCATAGGTTCATCTGAAGGGGTTTCTTCTAAGAGATTTTTATAAAACTTTATGAATGCTTCTTGCTGCTTTGGATCTGCTTTTGATGGAATTCCTGCTGGTTTCTTATAGGAAAAATTATTCGCGTGTAACCATTTTGTCATGCCTGCTACGCTATATGTCACTTTAAATGTTTCTAAAACATACGCACAAATATCTGAAACTTTTACGTAAGTTTTTTCTTCCAAATGTTGAATTAAAATAGTCGTTTGTTCTTCATTTAAGTGGCTTTTTGATCCGCCATTTTCTGGTTTAAGCTTGTTTTCCTCAGAATAATCTACAAGGTGAGCGCGAATTGTATCAACATGAACCCTTAAAGCCTGGGCAATGCTATCCAGATGATCCAGTTTTTGACCCTTAAAAGAACCGCTTTTATAAGGGGCTCTTCGCTCTGTCCGATGCCGCTTTTCTAAAACACCCTTCTGCTGCGGTGATAAATGAATATCAGTCATACTTATTTTTACCAAATTTTCTTAAATTTGTCTCTATTATCTATGTGGAATTTTCAATGATTTTCAGTATAGACAATAAGATCAATCTTATTCTTAGAGTTTTTTATGAAATATCATTTAAATCAAATTAGTACAAAATATTATTATGAAAACATACACTTTTACAGATTCTTTGGTCAATATGTTAGAATCGTATTATTGATAAAAATAATAAAAAATATGGGATTATCTTCTATCATCCGTGATTCTGTCAATGATTATTTAAACCATTGTGAAATCCATGATGATTTATACAATTTGGTCATTGAAGAGGTTGAAAAGGGGTTGTTTGAAGAAGTTTTAAAACATTGTGATGGCACCCAAGTGCGTGCTGCTAAAATCTTAGGAATGAGTCTGTCGACATTTCGAAAAAGATTAAAAAAATACAAAATTATTTGATCTGTGCTATAATAAGCTAAGGTTTAAAATAATTGAAAGACAATGGCTAAAAAAAATGTCGCGATGTCTATAAAACTTTTAAGCAGTGCTGGGACCGGCTATTTTTACGTGACTAAGAAAAATGCACGTAAAAAACCTGAGAAATTACTTTTAAAAAAATATGACCCTATTGCACGCAAGCATGTTGATTTTAAAGAAGCAAAAATAAAATAAACATGGTCAGGATCTTCTTGGTATTTTGGGTAGGGTTATTCATTAATCAAGTAGATCCTGCTGAATTTGGAGCCGCGGCACTCATTAATAAAGTAGTGTCTCAAAATAATCATGGCCAGATCAATATGGACACTCAAAATGCTAGAAAAGTTTTGGGAGATTCCTTGTATGATCTTATTAAAGATCATAAACTGTCGGATTTTTTTTCTTTTGAGTACTTAATGTCCAGCATCATGGTTATGATACGCATCATGATTATTGTTGCTGTGTCTCTGTTTTTATGGAAATGGATCAATAAAATATTAAATTTTTATTTTGATTATTTTATAAAAAAAAGAATTAAAGAAAATAATAATTTCGATAAAAATCCTCTTGTTAAAACTGTCATGCCCATCATCCGAGGAATCGTGCGGTGGTTTTTACTCATTGTAGGATTATTACTGATTTTAGGAGAGTGTCATGTGGATGCGACATCCATCATGTACAGCCTTGGTATGTTTTCTCTTGCCCTCAGCATTGGAGCACAAACATTGGTTAAAGATTTAATCAATGGCATGTTAACACTGTTCGAGGGCTCCATGTCCGTTGGTGATGTTGTTAAAATTAAGGATAGCATAGGTACAGTTGAAACCATTTCATTGCGTTGTATCCATTTGCGTCATTCCAATGGTGAATTAGAGATCATTCCTTTCTCACAAGTGTCCCCCCTCAGTAATTTATCAAAAGATTTTCGTTTAGCATGTGTGACGATTCCAGTATCTTTGCCCCAAGATATGAACACAGTTCGAAAAATTGTTTCCGAAACATTTCAAAATTTTAAAGATAACATTGAGATGAAATCGCTAATCAGAGATGAAAAAGAAGATGTATTTATTAAAAATATTACCGAAGCAGCCGTCTATATTTGCATTACATTTAAAACATTCCCAGATCCGTTTGATAAAATTTCGGCTGCTTTTTATGAAAATATGTATAACGTATTAATTGCTAAAAATATTTTTCCCTCTCATGATAAAACATAAAAGATATTCTTTTTATGGGGCTTTGAAAAAATGAGATGTCTTACGTAACACATATTCACCTGGGGCGGTATTGAGTGTTGGTAATAAATCATAATGATGCTTGGACTTGGATGAATCATAATGGGTAAGCCAATCACGTAATTCCAACCACCATGTTTTATGACAGCCAATGCGGTTATTGATGGTGTAACCGTATTTTCCTGGGGGTGGATGGATAACGCCAGCCGAGTGACCACCTCCAGCCAAAACTAAATTTGCCTGGCTACATAAGTCTTTAATTGAAAAAGCTGATGCAGGGGGGACAATATGGTCATTTTCTGCAGATAATATAAATAATGGATGCGACAAGTCCTGTACATGAGGAATTAATGCATTTTTTAAAAAAATATTTTCTAAATAATCCAGGTGTAATGACGCGGGGATATCGGCTGTATCACAATTCCAATATAAAATATCAAAAAATTTTTTCTCTTTATTTAAGTAATACATATCAACAAAATTTGACCAAATCATATCGTTTGACCTGAGAATACTAAATATGTTAGCCATCAAATCACCTGGAAAGAAACCACTTGTCTCGTGCATCTTTTTCAAATCTTCAATGATTTTCGGAGTGACAAATATGCGCATATCCCCCATTTTATCAAAATCAATAGGAACGGCAAGTAGTGTGATAGTCTCGATGAGCTGTCTTGATTCTTTTGATAATAACAATCCAACGCCACCTGTACAATAACCAATCGCATGAACTCTACGGTTGCAATTGTTCTGTACGAACAACAATGAATCATAAATCGACATTGAATAATCTTTAATTTGTTTTCCTTTTAATTCATCATGACCATTTGCCCAAGATATTATCCATACACTAAACCCTTGATCAATTAAAAATTTAACAAATGAATTATGAGGTTGTAGGTCACAAATATAAAATTTATTAATCCAAGGTGGAATGACTAAAATTGGAATTGAGTAAGTATTAGAAGACGTTGGCTCATAACAGATTAATTCAAAAATATCTGTTTTAAACACAACTTTTCCTTTTGTCACTGCCAGGTTTTTCCCTACCTCAAATGATTCAAGATTGACAAAACTAGCTAAGGATAAAAAATGATCTTTTTGACAATCTTGATATAATTTTTGACATCCTTTCCATAATGATTCACCATTTGTTTTCATCATTTCATCTAACACGATTGGATTTGTCCATGGAAAATTTGATGGGGATAAGCTGTCTAACCAATTTTTCATCATTAACATTGTCATATCTTGATTTTTAGGAGGGTTTTTTTCTAAAAAATCTGTAACAGTTTGTTGATGAAGTAAAAAAAATTGTTTTAAGAAATCAAAAATTGGAATGTCATTCCAACGTTTGTCTTGAAAACGCCGATCTTTGGGATCATGACAAACAACAGGAGCCGCCTCATTTCCATGTATTTTTTTTATAAAATACGAAGATAACTCACATAGACGCTGACTGTATGTAGCGAAATCAAACAAATGTGGATGTGTATTTGAAATTTTAATTACGATAACAGGTTAAAAGTTAATAAATAATTAAAAAATAGAGTTATTGGGGTCAAATGCGCCATTGCAGCAAATACTAAGACATTTGATCATGGTAAATATTTTTTTTAATAGAAATACCATAAAAATTAACTTTTTTTTAATAGAAACATACAAATAATGCATAAAAAATATAATACATATCATCACTATGGTAATGAATTTAAATTTGAGCTTGTCTCAAAAGCTTGTTATGACCCAAAGTATGCAACAATCTATTGAAATTTTACAAATGTCTCATGATGAATTGGTTGACTTCTTAAATGATTTTTCTAACAATCATCCTTTATTAGACATACAATTCTCAAGTCCTTACCAAGGAGGAAAAAATGCCTGTGGAACCGAAGACGCACTATTAAATTATCCAGATCATCATTATTGTGGATTATCATCCTATTTAAAGGATCAATTGGTCTTTTTAAATTTACCCAAACATCTTCATGATACTGCTGTCAGTATTCTTTCCTATATTAATGATATTGGGTATATAGATTATTCTATGGAAGAATTAGCAAATTTGGTTAAAAAAAGCCCTCAAAAAGTTGAAAAAGCTTTGAAAGTTATTCAATGTTTTGACCCCACTGGTGTGGGAGCTCGAAACCTTCAAGAATGTGTTTTGATTCAATTAAAAAAACTTAACATGCTATCACCACTTATGGAAACATTTGTAAAAAATTTGCATCATTTAGAAAATTATGATCTGCACTATGTATCAAAGCATATAGGGTTGAGTTATGAATTTTGTAAAAAAGCTTTGCATGATATCAGAATATATTGTTGTCCAAAACCCGGGTTAAGTTTTAGTGGATTTAACCCCTTATTATTTCAAATGCCAGACCTTATCATGCTCAAACAGGATAACATTTATACTGTCTCCCTTAATGCAGATGCGATTCCATCCATTGTTTTAAAATCAATTTCTCTAGAAGACCACTACGCCCAATCCTATATGAAACAGCAAAACGCAGCAGGTCAATGGTTGATTCAATCGCTCAAACACCGTTACGAAAAAATATTAAAGGTTGGTAAAAAAATTATTGATATTCAAAAATCATTTTTTGATCATGGCCCACAAGCATTAAAACCTATGTCTATTAAAATATTAGCCCAAGATTTAGATATGCATCCCAGTACCATCAGTCGCATCACGTCACAAAAATTTATTAAAACACCAAAAGGGACTTTTCCTTTAAAGTTTTTCTTTACCCATACCCTGAGTAATGATGATGATTTACATATTTCCAACAAAGGTATTATGGACATTATGAAAAAAATTATTGACGGTGAACCATCAGAGCGACCTTATTCTGATGAGCAAATTATGAGAATGTTAGAAAATAGAGGTATAAAAATTGCAAGACGAACTGTGACAAAATATAGAAAAAATTTAAATATTGATTCATCTCAGCAACGTAGGTTGGATGATTTAGCCTGACTTTTTCCCATATTGCCAATTCTAAAATATCTGTTTTCAAACAAATTTAGAGAAATTTATGTCATAGTATTTCCATTGCCACGGGTGTGACAAGATAAGTAAAAAATAAAAACTCGGTAATTTTAATGAAGTTGACCAAGGAATAAAAATATTGTATATTTTAATTCCTAACTTTTAATCGTACTCTAAATTTTAATAAAAAAATGTATTTTTTGTTAAAATAATGTAAAGTTAATTTAAAGTGAGAAACAATTTTTATCATGAGGGCTGATTAGTGATTTTAAGCTTATCGTATTTTTTGTATATCGCTTGCTTTTTAATAACCTTAAAGACAAAGGAGAATTATGTCTATTTATCCTAAAAAATGATTTTTGATGCTGACTGCAGCACATATCACAGCATTTCATGGCTTTACAATGGATCCTAATCCTAATGATAATAAAAGTAAATCATTAGGAAAACGTTTCCGCAATAATGACCAAGAAGAGAGTGAGGAGAGTAAGAAAGAACCCCCTTCAAAGAAAAGAAAGCGCTTCTCCATTACTGAAACATTAGTCAACTGTATCAAAAATAATAATAGTATTCCTAAAAAAATTGATGATACTAACAAAAAACTAATTGATTGTAGTATTATTACGGATACATTGAATAAATACGATACAGGAAATAACGAATTTTTATTTAGACGAATGAATAGTGCTTTGACGATATCATCTTTTTTTGAAGAAGATCGAAGTAATATTTTTTTAGAAAACATTAAAAAAGGAGTTTTTTGTGACAATAATGATGCTTGGAATATACATGAACAACAACTAGATCTAACAGAAAACACAGAAAACATTTATATGGTGAGAGCTGAAGGTTACTATGGCTTGCTCAAAGATGTTTGTAAACATTTGGGAATCAATCAAAATTCATATAATGTTGTTTCAGGTCATATTAAAAGATATGAACAAAATAACTATGATAATTTGACAAAAAAAATTAAACAAATACAGATGAAAGATCTGAACATCATTGTTTCCGTTATAGAGTACGACTTGTCTCAATCTGATATGAAACGTTTTGATGAGAAGACAATCGAAGAAAGATGGAACGCTTGGATTGAGTCATTTAAAAGCGTCCTTGAGTCAAATCCAAACAATTCTGATAAAACCTCTTGTAATCCTGAGGCTTTTGCTGTTCATGCTTTGTCTGGGGACGACAAAGGCAAAAATCCTTTAAATGCTTTAGCAGTTATATATACCGATTTGGCAAAATTTTCCATCCTACTTAGTCATTGTTATCTGACATTTAAAAAATATAATGAAAATTCAACTTTCAAAGAAATGGAGGATACATTAAGTTCGGAAGAGATTTACACAAAAGATCCTCATCTTCAAACCTCGTACAAAGAGTTGAAAAAATTCAATAGTGTATTAAAGATGACACAAAAGCTTATGACATTAACAGACAAAGATCGAAAAAAAATCGAAGTAGCTTGGGATAATGAATATAAAAAAAAATTTAATTCAACACCAACAGATGTTGAACAGATCCGACGTGAAGCTCTTGTTCAATATCTCTCGTTTAAGCGTCAAGATAATAGGAAAGATCTAATGCAGTCTGTTACTGAATTTGCAGAATCAATTCCATTAGATTCAGACTCTGAAAAAATTCATCAAAAATTTTTTCAAAAAATACACGATTTCATAAAAATAGATCCATCATGTAGATACTCTGATAGTCAAATTTTCAAATTATTCTTAAAAAGTTTAAAAGAGAAAAAAACCTCTTTGTCTTTTTCTGCAGAAGTGTCTGAGGCAGAATATGGGGAAGAAGAATATGGGGAAGAAGAATATGGGGAAGAAGAATATGGGGAGGAAGAATATGGGGAGGAAGAATATGGGAAGGAAGAATATTTAGAAAAAAAAATAGATTTTTTAAAGACTTTTCCTTCACGTAAGCATTATGCTGATTTTTATACAAAAATTTCTCCTAATATCAATGCACAAAATATTGCATTCGAAATTATTGAAAAAATGAGAAAACAATGGGGCTTTCCTTATAAAATATATAAAAATGGTTTAGAAACAAATGGTATAAAGTCAATTAAAAATGATTCATTCTATAAACATTTCGATGCAATGTGGAACTCAGAGCTTGCTAAACACATAAGAATAGAGGGACATATTATGAAAGAAGATACGCTTTCTGAATGGATTACGGATCCCGAATGGCAGCCAGCAGCACAAGAATGTCTTGAGTATGTGAAAAACTATGTGAATATGAGAAATAAGAGTTCAAAAAATAAAAAAAGTCATCAGGTTTCAAATGATCCCTATATTCAATTTATATACGATTCAATTAGAGATCACCCCCAAAATCATCCTACAGTTATAAGAGATATGGCTAAACATGAACAATGGGATGAGGCATGTCCAGGTAATAACTATATTGAAATCTCAGACAAGATGGGATCGTTTTTAGAGGAAGTTGACAAAATCGTCAACAATGGTGCAGATTTTAAAATCAAATTGCAACATCTTATAAACAACGACAAATTCTCAAATATCGATAAAGATCTTTTTGAAAAGATTGCAAATGATTACTACAAATTTAAAAAAAAATAAAAACACTTTATCATAATTTTTGAATAAACTTTCATGGCAGGAGCACTATCCTGCCATTCAGTATCGGCAAAATGATTACATTCGTTTAGAATAATTTTATAGAGATGCTCGGACATAGTCATGAAATTTTTAGATCAGGTTAAAATTTTTTTAAAATCGGGGGACGGTGGTGCCGGATGCCTGAGTTTTCGTAGAGAAAAATATATTGAATTTGGGGGGCCCAATGGTGGAAATGGTGGCAAAGGGGGCAATATTTACGTCCAAGGTGTCCACAATTTGAACACATTAATTGATTACCGTTATCAACAACATTTCAAAGCTGAAAAGGGGCACCAAGGCAAAGGGCAAGAACGGACTGGCCGCCACGGTCATGATATTGTCTTAAAAGTTCCGGTAGGCACCCAAATTTTTGATGAACACAAGGAAACCTTATTGTTAGACGTCACAACAGAAGAGGAAAAAGTTTTATTGTTAAAAGGTGGTGACGGAGGATTTGGTAACAGCCATTACAAAAGCTCTACCCACCAAGCACCAAGGCGTGCAGATCCTGGTTGGCCTGGGCAAGAAATGTGGGTTTGGATGCAATTAAAGTTAATTGCTGATGTGGGGTTGTTGGGATTACCTAATGCCGGAAAATCAACCTTTTTATCAGTTGTTTCTCGAGCAAAACCTAAAATTGCTGATTATCCATTTACAACATTGCATCCACAGTTGGGGGTCGTTTTTCACCATGACAAAGAGTTTGTTATATCGGATTTACCAGGTTTGATTAAAAATGCTCACCAAAGCGCCGGGCTTGGACATCGCTTTTTAGGGCATGTAGAGCGCTGCAAAGTTTTATTGCACTTAATTGATGGGACTCAAGATGATGTCTGTCAGGCCTATCATACGATTCATCAAGAGCTTGTTTTATACGGAAGCGATTTAGACAATAAGCCAGAGCTTATTATTCTCAATAAAATTGATGCATTAACCGACGATATGATTGTACAAAAAAAACAAGAACTGGAAGCATGCACAGGTCAAACTGTTTATGCGTTGTCAAGTATATCAAAAAAAGGACTCACGGACATTTTAAATCAAACATTGACCATTCTTGATGATATAATTTAATTAGTGAAGGCTCTGAATCACTGATTCAGAGCCCATATGATTAATTTGAAATTTCTCCTTCTTCTTTTTCTGCAATTTTTTGTTTCTTATATCCAATATCTTGACTTACATGTTGTCTATAGGCTAATTTTTTTTTATAAAAGTGATAGTCAACCTCACCAAGATTAGCTATTAAACCCTTTTTTTCATTAGCTTTTTCTTTTCTTTTTTTGACAAATTCTGATCGATAATTTTTAAGAAAATTATCGTAAAATTCTTTAATTTTTTCATCCTCTTGACATTGTGGGTGCTTTTTTAACAAATCTAGTTTTTCCTTAATATTTGTTTGGAATTCTTTCATAGACATGAATTTTTCACCAATCAATAATCCGTTTGTATAAACGTAGTAATTCTTATAAATAGTTATTAATAAATTTGCTTGTACTAAAGGATCTTTACAATCTAATGCATAAGCGGACACAATATCTTTTTTCCTCTTTAAAACATCTTCAGAATCATTTTGACCTTGTATATTCCGTTCTAACGGCACATTTAAAATACTTGTCCATGCCTGGATACGTTTTTTGATATCTGTTTTTGTATCTTGTCCATAAGAATGCAAAATTTTAAATAGATATTCCATGAATTGTTTTTTTTCTGCTTTAAAATCTTTTCCGTAAGACTTAATAATCGTTATTAATGCCGTCATACGTTTTTCTCTATCGTTTAGGTTTTTTTCTGTATATGAAGCTACGAATGGGATGAGATGCTGCGTAATGGCTCTTCTTACTAGAGAAGGATTGTTTTGAGAAAAATTAATAATTGTCGTCCAACCTTGAATATATTTATCTATATAAGAACGATCACGAATAGTACGATATTTGGAAAGTAAATCAACTAGTTTATTTAGATACATTGATTGTTCATTGGTGTTTCTAAAAGCATTGATCACGGCTATTAATCCCGCAATAACTATATCCGCCCTAACATCTTTACTAGTACGCAATAGATCAAATAATTTTTTTGCATTTTCTAGCTGAAATTCGGAGTTTAAATTTTGATTTTTAGAATCAATAATAGTATTTACAACTGCTGAGCGTCCCTGAATCAACACAGATCGTTTAACGTCAAGATCAAGTGGATTATTCAAAATTTTTAATAAAGATTCAACGTCTTTTAGATCACCCTCTTCATGTAGTAAAGCAACGTATCCCAAAATAGCATTGTTGGATGCTATTGATTTACATGATAAAGATTTTCTAAGTTTTTCTGTATATGGTTTACCGTAATTAACAAGAATACGTAAGGCTCTTGCAGATTGTTCTGGAGATAATTGTTTAGAACTTATCAACGTCTCGAGTTTTTTAATATCCTTTTTATTATCGTCCGTAGGCTTCTTTAATTTCTGAATAATTTCGTTAAAATCTTTATCTAAACTATCTTTTGATAAAACATTTTGTGCATCATGTTGACGTTGGTTCTGCTCTTTATGCGGGCCGTGTATTGTTTTGTAAGAAAAATGTTTTTCAGAAATTTTATTGATTGTATTGATCATTTTATTACAGATTCCTTCAGCTGGACCATCGTGGTATTGAGGGTGAATAAACAATCGATTACTCATATGAATATGAAATTGTTGTCTTTTGTTATTACTAACTATACATCTAGCTTCAACTTGGTCTTGATTACTATTTTTGCGTCTTTTACCTTTGTTAATACAGATAGTTGAGCAGAGTGGATTAAAATGAACACACAATTTTCCATGTTGGTTCTGGTCCTCTAGCATCACAAAATCATTAAACCCCCATTTGCCTATATCTTGGGGCATGGTTATGGAAGTATCCTCCGCCCTTTTAAATAACTCAATATTACTATGGTATTTTTTTTTAAGTATATCTATATGATGCTTTATTTTATCATGCTTCTTTTGGTTATTTTTAGGATCATGATCTAAGGTAACATCTGAACGACTAGAAAAATGACCATCATTATTTTTTTTATAAAAAAGATCGTTCAAAACCAAGTGAGGTTTTCCTTCTCTCCAATAAAATGCAGACAATGGTTGTAGCGTAAATCTTTGAACAGTATTCCATTTTTTGAGAAAATTATTAAAACATTTGAAGTTATTGAAACGAAATTTACATCCCTCTTCAAATGTAATATCAATATCAATATCAAAATTATAGAAAGAAGTTTTTTTTAATGCATCAATATCATGTGTATTAAAGTGAACATAATGAATGGGTTCTCCTTGATTTAAAAAAAATCGTGCACTTCTAATTTTTCGAATAATTTCTTTGTTTATGGGAACAGAATATTCATATAAACCAAAATCATTTTTTTTTGATTGCGAAAATTGCATTTTTTCCCATGGTTCTTCTCTCTTATGTTTCTCTTGAATAAATGTGATTTGATCTATCTTCATGGTGCTCTGAATAATACTGTTTCTAGGATCATTTGGATCTTCTTTTATATTGATACCTGCCCCATGTGCCGGTGACCAAGCTAAACATGCAACGACACTGTAAGATATCCACAGATGATTAAAATTCTGTTTTTTATACAATATAGTTAACGAGAAATAAATCTTTATTTTTGACATCAATCTTAGAATGCTATGGGTGAGTAGTGATCTCAATTGGCTGATTAATAATAAAAGGATCATGATATACTTCATAAGTGTATGATCGGAATTTACAATTTCTATCTCCATTATTGTGGCAGAAAAATGGTTTAGATTCATAATTAATATAAAAAATGTACCAATAGAATTAATATAAAAAATAAAAGTTAATAAATTATTAAAAAAACTTCATATATGAAGTTGGCTTGAGAACTTTTAAAAAACGAGAGTTGGTAAGGTCTTTCTTTTAAAAATGATCAAAAAAATGATTATACACATTACAGTATAGCTCAGATAAAATGCTTGATAGTGGGTTAGTGTAAAAAAAGCCCCCTGCAAGATAATAATGCTTAAGAAGTAAGATATTTTAAAACACGAATGGCTTTGAAGGGGCCGAAGTAAGAAAGAACAACCAAGCAAGCCAGTTAATAAACAACACAGACTCATGATGATACGTTGGTGCCCTTCACTTTGGTAAGTTATATCTTTTGATTTTAAGAGTTGTTTTAAAGATATTTCGCAAGGACGTTTGATTTTTTTTTCAATCAAAGACACGTATGAAGTAAGATCAAAATGAAATGACTCAAACGATAATACATGGCGTTGAACGTCTTGATATTGACCTTTAAACAAATGAATCAGAATGCGTTTATCTTTGATATCAATAAATCCCTCTTCTGCTGTGATGCATGATGAATTTGGATCTTGGATAAAAATTCCAATTAATTTTTGGTCTTTCGTGACATCTTTTACGTAAATTATGGTTGAATTTAAAAAATGAAATTCACCTTTTTTAATTAATAATTTTGAAAAGTTTTCTTTAAGTTGATGCTCCTTATCCTTGAATTTTTGATACCCCCATGGAACAGCATACATATTGCAAAAAAAAGAGAATCCTGTTGTGATAATTCCCAATATATACATGGGTTTTTTTAAAATTTTTAATGAAAAAAAATGATGATGACCAAATTTTTGATAACTCATAATCATGCCTAAACACATACAAGATGGCAGCATATATACAATTAAATCCGGAATAATAAATGCAGAAAAACCCAAATATTCCCATAGTGATATATGATAATTGATAATAATATCTAATAATCTTAACGATTGAAACAGCCAAATGAGTCCAACAAATATTAATAAAAAAGATAACGTATTTTGAATACTGTGGCGCAGTAAATAACGATGAACAAGTAACACGCTTACCCCAGTAATTTTTGAAAAAATATAGATGCATCTGGTGGTGTGTATACATCAAAGGATACCTTCATTTTTTGAATGGAACGATAAGGAGGTTTAAAAAAATCCAAAACATCATCAATAGATAAGTCTGCTTGGTGGCGAATCATTGCAACACCTATGGATTGTAAATAATTAGCATTGTAAGATTGATCTCCCTCCGCGGATGATGGTAACGGAATTAAAAGAGATGGCTTTTTAAAAAATAGTAATTCACTGATGGTTGTGGCTCCTGCTCGACAAATGACAAAATCGCTCCATAAGAATGCTTTTCCCATATGATCGATGAAATGAGTCACCGTTGCATTAATATCGTATTGTTTATAAATATTTTTTAAATTGTCCACATCTGAGGATGGACATTGGTGATAGATTTCTATGGTATTCTTGTTAAGATGTGGAACTATATCTGCCATGAATTCTGTTAAAAAATGAGCTCCTAAACTACCCCCTGTGATCAGCACACGCAGATTATCTGATACGATGTTTGTTTCAAAGTCGCCAATAGACTTTCTGCACAACTCATTTTCTGATGAGATTTCCGTCGTTTCTTCAATACTCGAATCCTCATGTACCATATGTACGCTGCGTTTTTGCGCTTCGTGGCTGCCTTGTATTTCTTTAGGATAAAAAGGTTCTGCAGAAAATCTAACATTTTGCCGATTTTTTAATAAAAAATTCCCACACCAAATGGCGTTGGGAGGTGCTTTGAGCGTGTTTTTGAAAGACACACCAACAACAGTTGCTTTTTTTGATAAAAATCGATTGGCTTTCCCAAGCAGAGCATTTTGCTCATGAATAGCTGTTTTTATACGCAAAATTTGTGCGCACCAAACAGTTGGAACCGAAAAATATCCTCCAAATCCGACAACTATATCAGGTTGAATTGATCTTAAAACAAATAATGATTTCAGCGTTGCCTTTAAAAAAGATATAATATATTGAATTTTTTGACGTGGTCTTTTGATAGAAAGATAATGAATGGTTTCAAATAAATTTTCGTAAGATTTTAAAAAATGGGAGCCCCTTTCATCCACAATCATATGAAAAGTAGCTTGATTCTTTAATTTTTCAGCTAATGCAATAGCAGGAAATACATGCCCAGCCGTACCACCAGTGACCAATACAATGTGTTTGCGCATTTAATACATCTCGTCTTTGATAAAATATTTTATCATTTTTTAAAAACCTAAGGACGCGACCTAATTGGCGGAGAGGGTGGGATTCGAACCCACGGTACGTTTTCAGCGCACAACGGTTTTCGAGACCGCCCCAATCGGCCGCTCTGGCACCTCTCCATAATTCAGATTAGCATTGTTACGTATTTTTTAAAAAAATGTTAATGTAAGTTTGTGTTGTTCTACCAAAAACTTATTATTAACAATGAATTTTTGAAAACACAACGCAACGTTGATATCCTTGTAAATCCTCATGCACCTCAACCACCTTAAATCCATAAGAATAAGCAATAGCGATAACATTTTTCATTTGCTTATATCCAACTTCGAACACAACAATACCATTAGCGGTCAAATAAGTCCCTAATGATTCAAAGATTATTTCATAAACCCTAATTCCACCATATAAAGCCAAAGGTGGGTCAAAAGAGGCACCCACATCAATTATTTCATTTTTTTCAATATAGGGAGGGTTTGAAACGATAACATCAAAATGTTGAAGCGCAATATTGGATAGCCAATCGCTGTGAATTAATGTCAGTCGATTATTGACGCCATGATGAATAGAATTATGTTCGCATATCTGAAGTGCTTCTTGTGACACGTCAACGGCGCACCCTGTAGCATCAGGAATTATTTTAAGCAATGTAACGATTAAACACCCAGTTCCGGTTCCCAAATCTAATACACGCGGGGAGGGCAGAGAATATTTTAAAACAGCATCAATTATCAGCTCGCTTTCTGGCCGTGGGTCAAGGGTGTGTTGATTGGTTAAAAAATGTAAACTGTAAAATTCTTTAAAGCCAATGATTTTTGATAAAGGTTCTCCATTTTTGTAGCGATCTAACCATCCGTTTAAAAGTATCTCTTCTTTTTTTGACAATTGAATGGGCCACCTTAAAAAAACTTCTTCTTTTGTTATTTTTTTAAGGTGGGAGAGAAAGAGTGATACAACGTTAAATGGTATCGACCTGTCCATGACAATTTTTATAACGTTTTCTAGACCCACAAGGGCACAAGGAATTACGTGTTTTTGGGGGAGTGATAATCTCTTCGATTGGTGTCTGATCCTCTTTTTCGGGAATTAAATCTTTGAAATTTTTGGATGACCTGAGATCATCCGATAACATTTTTAAAAAATTTGGATCTTTCATCAATTTATCCATATCTAAGTTTTTTAAAAAATCAAGTTGTTGAGATTCATCGTCCTCCTCCTCATCATCATCCGATGAAATATGTTGTCCTTCATAATGGCAAAATGCCGATGCA
Organism: Alphaproteobacteria bacterium; assembly: GCA_044355315.1. Lineage (GTDB taxonomy): Bacteria > Pseudomonadota > Alphaproteobacteria > JALRGP01 > JALRGP01 > JALRGP01. The sequence continues at coordinate 17,107 of JBIKYJ010000001.1, forward strand.
AAATCAGTTTTCACCTGTTCCATCATCGATTGAAATAAATGGAATGCCTCTTTTTTATATTCATTCAGAGGGTTTCCTTGAGCATAAGACCGTAAATTAATCCCTTGTCTTAGGTGATCAAGGGTAAGTAAATGATTTTTCCAAGAGTGATCTAAAACACGCAGCAACATATTTTTTTCAGAAGTGATACTGTCAAAAGTTTTTGACACATTTTCCACAAAGTTATCCACAAGCTTTTTTGTTTCTAAACGTAGCAAAACCGGTGTCAAATGGGGCTGTGATTTCCAGTCATCCACCGGAAAGTCCAGCGAAAACAGGCGTTTCCCATCTTGGTAAATTTGATCAAAGTCCCATTCGCCCTCGCTAGCCTTAGCATTTTCAAACTTATCCACAAATTGATCCACAACATCGTTGAATAACTCTTGGCGAAGATCACTTAAGTTTGTTGAATCCATGATCTCCAAGCGTTGATTATAAACCACTTTACGTTGATCGTTCATTACATCATCAAAACGCAATAAATTTTTACGAATATCAAAGTTATGGGCCTCGATGCGTTGTTGGGCTTTTTCAATGGAGCGGTTTAACCATTTATGGGCCAAGACTTCGTCTTCTTTTGTACCAAAGCGACGTAGCATCGTATCCATACGTTGTGTAGCGCCAAATACACGAATAAGCTCGTCCTGAATGGAAATGAAAAATTGAGAAGCTCCTGGGTCTCCTTGGCGTCCTGCTCGTCCGCGCAATTGGTTGTCGACGCGTCTGCTTTCATGCCTCTCTGTTCCAATAATAAATAACCCCCCCGCAGCTTTGACTTTTTCTTTATTGTCAAAAATATCATCTTTTACTCGTTGGGTGATACGCTCAATCTCATTCGGGTCATCAATACCTTCTAATTCTTTTTCAAGACGCATATCTAAATTTCCGCCCAATTGAATGTCTGTTCCGCGTCCTGCCATGTTGGTGGCAACAGTAACGGCACCAAAGCGACCTGCTTCTGCAATAATATAAGCTTCCTTTTCATGGTGGCGGGCATTCAAGACCTGATGAGGAATCTGTTCTTTGTTTAACAAATTTGAAATGAGCTCAGACTTTTCAATGCTGGTGGTTCCAACCAAAACCGGTTGCCCACGTTCACGGCATTCCTTAATTAAAGCAACCACAGCAGTATATTTTCCTTGGGTAGTTAAATAGATATGATCATCTAAATCACGACGTTGAACAGGAACGTTGGGGGGGATTTCTATAACGCGCAGTTTGTAAATCTCCTCAAATTCTGCTTCTTCTGTCATAGCCGTTCCAGCCATTCCGGATAATTTGGGGTATTGTCTAAAGAAGTTTTGATAGGTGATGGAAGCAAGGGTTTGATTTTCCGTTTGTATATGAACTTTTTCTTTGGCTTCCAAAGCTTGATGAAGGCCATCAGAATAACGGCGCCCTTCCATCATACGACCCGTAAATTCATCGATGATAATGACTTGTTGATCTTTGACAATATAATCCACATCACGACTAAACAATTTGTGCGCTTTAAGGGCAGCATGGACGTGATGGACGAGTGCAATATTATTGACATCATAAAGGGACCCGCCTTTTAATAAATCATGCTCTCTTAAAAGACTTTCCATTTTTTCAATGCCTGCTTCGGATAAGATGACTGTGTGCTGTTTTTCATCCTTTTCATAATCACTCTCAATCAAATGAGGAATTAAAACATTAATCGCTTTATACAACTCCGACGAATCTTCAGCAGGACCAGAAATAATTAAAGGAGTACGGGCTTCGTCAATGAGAATACTATCCACCTCATCTACAATCGCAAAATTAAAAGGACGCATGACCATGTCTTCTTTTTTGAATTTCATATTGTCTTTTAAATAATCAAAGCCAAATTCAGAGTTTGTGCCATAGGTTACATCACATCCATAAGCTTCGCGCCTTTGGTAATCACTGAGGCCATGATAAATGCACCCAACGCTGAGTCCTAAAAAATTATAGAGTTTTCCCATCGTTTTTGCGTCACGTTTTACCAAATAATCATTGACTGTGACGATATGGACACCTTTTCCGGTTAAAGTATTTAAATACACCGGTAGTGTTGCCATTAATGTTTTTCCTTCCCCAGTTTTCATTTCGGCAATCATTCCTTCGTGCAAAGTCATGCCGCCAATTAACTGAACATCATAGGGACGCATACCTAAAACGCGCCATGCGGCTTCGCGTACGGTTGCAAAAGCTTCTGGCAATAGTTCAGATAAATGGACACCACTTTCAACTTTTTCTTTTAAAAATGCCGTTTTTCCTTGCAATTCTTCATCCGTTAATGCTTTAAATGACTCTTGATATTGATTGATTTTCTTGACAGATGCATTAAATGTTTTTAAAGCCCGGTCATTGGCACTGCCTAAAAATAATCTTAATATTTTTTTCATACTCGTTGATTAGGTGACATAAACCCCTTATATTAAATCATACATGAATTTAGGAATTATGCAGAATATTCTTAATATAGGAGGACATAAAAACTGGGAAATATTGCAATGCTTTATCCTCCTCCTGCTTCAAAGCGTACAAAGTTTTGATAAAAATCCGAGGATGTCATCAGCTCACCATGGGTGCCAATCGTTTCGATTTTTCCTTTAGACATCACAATGATTTTATCCGCGGATAAAATGGTTTGAAGACGGTGTGCAATAATTAAGGTTGTTCCGTCATAAAAATTATTTTTAAAAATATCTTGACCAGAACTGTCCAAAAAATTGGTTGGCTCATCCAATAATAATATTTTTGATGGTCGAAGCAAGGCTCGGGCCAAAGAGAGTCGTTGTTTTTGTCCTCCTGACAAAGAGAATCCCTTTGATCCTAATGGTGTAAAAATACCCTTGGGAAGAGTCTGAATCACCCGGTCAAGTCCTGTTTTTTCCACGATTTCATCAACATGATGCTTTAAGACATTGGGGCACCCGTATAATAAATTATCCAAAAATGTTCCACAAAAAATTGCTGGTTCCTGTTGGGCATATGAAATGTGTTGTCTGATATCAAACGGGTGAATATGATCACTGTCAATTCCTTCAATATAAATATGACCGCTGGCGGGGGTATAAAATTTTAATAATAATGAGAAGATTGTGGATTTTCCAGCACCATTAGGCCCCACAATCGCCACGACTTCTTTCGGGTGAGCTGAAAAACTAATGTGGTCTAATACTTTTTTAAGAGGTTGAGTGGGGTAAGAAAAACTAACGTTATGAAACGCGAGAATACCCTTTGGATTTTTAATTGGTTTATAGGATATCAACGAAGTCTGTGGAATTTTTTTAATAATGTCAAGGATTCGTAATGATGCACCGCAAGCCTTGTGAAAATCCCCCGCAATATTGCCAAAAGATGCAATGCTGCCGCAAAATGCAGCAAAAAAAACTAAAAAAGATGTGAGATTTTCAACAGAAATACGCTCATGTGCTAACTCATATTTTCCAAAAAATAATAAAATGATCGCCCCCAAAAATGCACAAAAAAACATCCACGTTGATAGCCATGCTCTAGCATGGGCGGTCTTCATGGCTGCAGCATGGCAGGTCATACCCAATTCATGGCTGCGTACATCCTCAATAGGCTCACGGGTAAATGTTTGAACGGTTTTGATATTAGATAAATTATCTTCAATGTAATGGTGATAATCACCAATAATCTCTTGGGCTTGGTATGAGTAGCAGCGCACTTTTTTTCCATATAAAAATAATGGATATAAAATAATGGGTAAAAAAATGATACTATATCCGCTCATGAACATGGAGCTGGTCAACATCATATAAAGCGATCCAAAAAAAATAAGAGTATTACGCATAAAAATAGATAAGCCTGAACATAATGTTCCTTGAATTAAAAATAAATCTAAATTAAGTGCAGACAAAATATGACCAATTTTTATGTTTTCAAAAAAAGATAAAGGAGCACGTATTAATTTTTGATATAAATCAACACGGATATCATTTGTGATTTTTTCTCCTAGCCATAAAACATGATAAATTCTTGAATAAGTTGTAAATCCTAATAAAAATAATCCCATACCTAAAAATGTAACTATTGGGATAATGGGAATATCTGACGATAATAAAAAATGAGAAATGCCTTTTTTAACCCCTTGGCTAAGAACAATAAAGGCAATGGTTGCAATAAACAAGGTTACTAATGTTAAAAAAAGACGTTTTTTGTAAAATTTTGCATAAACCCAAAATAATTGAATAAAAGCGGACATGTCATCATATGTTGCTAAGATTAACACATTGTATCTCGTTAGAGACATAGGCTACAAACCATAGAGAACGCATCTTAGTAAATTTTATGTCATGAAATCCTGAGTTAAATTGGTGGCAATAAACTTCAAGAATTCTTTACCATTTTAAAAAAAATGATAGGACTGATTGTGTTTTTGATAATTTAATAAACTTAATTTTGTAAACAATATCTTTTTTTTGCTACAATTTTGTTATTGGTCGGTAATATGTCTTCATTTTGTTACGTTTTTTTTTATCTTTCACCTTAGGTTTTTCTTTTTTTAGTTACAGTTTGCCTAAAGTTTCAAAAAGCCAATCTTGTCGAGATTTAAAAACAGCGTTAGAGGCCGCCTATAAAAACAACGGTACCATCTTAGAAGCTCGTCAAAACGTTTTATCTAATCACGACAAAATCACACAATATTTAGCAGGATTCAAACCAACCGTCACATTTAATGCTGGTCTTCAAAAAAGTTATAATTCTATTTCTAATAATCAAGCTGGAAATGTCCTTGATCCGACCACTCAATCAACCGGTGGTGAACAAACACAGAGAACCTATGGTGTCCGAGGCGAATACAACATTTTTGAAGGGGGGCGTACGATCCATGGATTCAAAGCACAAGATACTCAAATCAGAGCCCTTTGGGCAGATTTACAAAGCAAAGAACAAAATGTACTGCTTGAGGTTGTTAAATCTTATTTAGATATTTTGTATTACCAAGGGGTATGTAAATCTTACAGGGCTGCATTAGATCAGTACAAGCGCGCCTATGACAGTGCCTTTGAAAAAAATAAAGTTGGAGATGAGGCTTTAACACAGGTTAAAAATGCCGAAGCAGAATATAATAATGCTTTGTCTATTCTTCAGCAAAACGAACAACAACTCATTCAATCTCAAAATAATTTTCATCAATTAACGGGTGTGGAGGCCCAAGATCTGCGTTCAGTGGATTTTCCAGATGTCAAAAATATGCAAAATATTGAACGTCTTTTTGATAAGGCTAAGGATAAAAATCCAAATATTTTAACTATAATTCTTCAACACAAAAGTGCACAATACGAAAAGAGAACAGCAGAAGGATCTATGTTGCCACGTGCAGATTTATTTGTTCAGGTCAATCGATCGGAATCACCATCACGTCAAGATGGAAATCCACTCGTAAATGGAGGGTTATCTTTTCCTGGAGGTCAGTTATTTACTAATCAGTTCCAAACGCAAACACAATTTGGTATTAATGTGAGATGGACATTGTACGACGGTGGTGTTGCCAGGTCTCAAAGACGTTTAGCTCATGAAAAATCCATGTTGTCTCGTGTTACTTTAAACAAAATTTTTCAACAACTTCGTCAAAGTATTCGTGATGGCGTCAGTGCAATTAAGATTTTTAAAGATAATATTGATATTCAAAAAGCACAAATCAATGCACGCAAAATTGCTTTAGAAGCTACTATCCAAGAGCAAAACGCAGGAACGAAGGTTGTTTTAGACGTTTTGTTTGCTCAAAAATTTTTATTGGACGCTGAGCGAGGACACCAAGAGGCTCTGCGCTCCTATTTCGTGGCTTATTATACGTTGTTGTCAATTGTAGGAGATCTCAACCCCAGCTATTTAAAATTAAAAATTGATGAGTTCAATCCAATTGCACACTACGATCAAGCAAAAAAACGTATGTAACACAGGCTATATCCCCCCTAATGTGTATTTATAGGGGGGGTACGCACATGTTAGTAATCAGAATGTTTGTATTTAAATGAATGATTCTGCTCAAATCATTACCAAATTTTCAAAAACCATATTTTTTTCAAATTTACCCCCATCTTTTTATCCCACCTCATGAGTTTATGAGTTGAGCTCGTACAAAATTTGTAATTTATAAGAAGAATAAGTATAATAAAAGTATGGATGGGGCATAGCCAAGTTGGTAAGGCAACGGTTTTTGGTACCGTCATCCCTAGGTTCGAGTCCTAGTGCCCCAGCCAGTTGTATATATACTTAATATAAAAGTTATCATGACAGACTGCGTTCTTCTTCCTGTCGCTGGCGTTGAAATTTATACTTATTTTGTTTTTATCATTGGTGTTGCTGGTGGTTTTATATCATCGGTGTTTGGTGTTGGTAGTGGTTTAATCATTACTCCTTGTTTAATGATGATGGGAATCCCCCCGTTAGTCAGTGTATCCTCTCAATTAAATAATGCTGCAAGCACAGGCTTTGTATCATTTTTGGCTTATTTTAAAAAGCGTGACGTTGATATTGCTTTAGGCATGTATTTATTTTTTGGAGGATTATGTGGCGCCATCTTAGAATTTTTCTTTTTAGATCATTTTAGGGGACGCATTAAAATATTTGCTGTCATATTTTTAAGTTTTTTAGCAATAATTATGTTCCTTCAAAACGTTGTTTTTAAAAATTCTCATCAATCCAGACCTTCAGGAGTCAGCATGCGACATTGGATGATTTACATTCCATTTCACCGCATATTTATTCGATCACGGGTAGAAATGAGTATTTTGGTTCCTTTCTTTATTGGTATTATAACTGGTTTATTAACATCGTCGTTGGGAGGTGCCACAAGCATTTTAACTATCCCCATGTTAACCTATATTATTGGTCGTGTCAGTGCCGCGGTAACAGGAACATCATTTTTAGCTGGTTTTGGTATTAATACAGTCATTATCATTTTACATTCTTTAAATGGGGCTCCCTGTGATTTTGTTTTAGTTTTTTTACTCATATCGGGGGGAATTCTTGGTGTTATGTTAGGTATTTTTTTTCTTAATTATCTGCCTAAAGATTGCGTAGGGATTTTGGGATCACTTATTATTATTGGAGTGTGCATCAAATTTTGGATTGATGTACTTTTGTCAAAAGAACATAGTATTGATGATTCCTCTACTTTGCTTATTGCTGATTGGCTGAAACCTTTTATGGACCATTATGCCTTTGAATATTCAATGACTTGTTTATTTGCTTTTATTTTGTTTGCGTGGGTTTTACAAAGTACCTTATTAAAAATCACTGATCTTATACGTAAAAATTCGTAACGTCTTTTTATTTAATCCTTTAAAATTGAGAGAATCTTAAAGCGGTTACATATTATGCCTTTGTCTTTATTCATTCATAAATTTTAAAATGTTTTAAAAAGGCAGAAATATCTTCTGCCTTTTGTTAAAAATTATCACCCCTAGTTATTACCTAAAGACTCTCAATTTCATCCATGATAGAAACCATTTCTCTAGATAAATTTTGCATCTCTTCTTGAGCTTTTGCGTAGTTTTCAAGAGCATCTTTTAAAAAATTTCTAGCCCCTGGAATCTGCTCATTTGCACCCTTCTTAAGTTCTGGAGTTCCATGCGTGTTGATGACAGATAAAAGTTTATCTAGGTACTCTTGAGAGAATTCTTTGCCTGACACAGTATTTTTAATTTCCTTATTTAAATGACCCATACCATCAATATCTTCAGATAATACTGAAATAATCATTTGTGCAGTGTCAAGATTATTATTTCCAGCAGTAATCTTTTTTTCAGAGTCACTCAATTGCTGTTTACATGTTTCAAATTTTTTATTTAGATCTTGAATTTGTTTTTTTTTCTTATCGTCTTGTTTGAATTCTTCTAACATTTTTTTTAAAAAATCATTTACTTTATTTAAAAAAACTGGATCTTTTAAGTCATTCAAATCTTTTTGAATACTGATTTTGACTGTGTTCGCATCTAATGATGGCTGCTGATCTGCTCTAGATGATACAGAGATTTGTTCTTGTGGACCAAAAGATTGATGAGAAGATAGTCTTCTTAATTCAGACTTTTCAGATATTTTTTTAAAACATTCTGGAATTTCTAATTTTTCCACTTTTACATTTGATCTCTCAACAGTTTTTTTCTGAAGAGGGGCCCATTCTTTAATTCTACCTACAGGAGCCGCAGATGGCTTGTAATTTGATATATATTGATGTATAGCTGCAATTTCAGTGAAAGATGGTTTGGGTTCTACTTGTCCATATAGTTGCTTGTTTTTTTCAACAAAACTCAATTCATCTTTACTTAATTTTTCAAAAATTTTTCCCAAAAATTCTTTTGAACTATCAATATTTTTAAATTCGGCTGCTTTTTTAAAAATATTTTTTACATTTTCTTGCGACATGTTCGTTCTAAACTTATTAATCAAATGTTGTTCTTCATTTGATTCCATTGAATGAATTGCTGCCGTGCTGACCAACAATCCAATTAGTATTTTTCTATACATAGTTAACTCCATTAGTATTTGATTATTTTCCAAAGACTCCATTGTCTGTGAAAGGGATGATTAAGGCTTATATCCAAAATATATATAAATCTATCTCATCCTATTTAATAAAATCATATATAAATATTAATAAATGGTTAATTTTTTACTCTTTTAAAAAAATCTTGGCAGATAATCTCATCTATCCTACAAAGTATTTTTTTATAGGATGAATTTTAATGTTCATCACAACTATGCAAATCTAGATAAAGATTGGTTATTTAAAATTTCACGAACGACTTGTTGATCTGAAAATGGCAATATTTTATCCTTTACAATTTGTCCTTCCTCGTGTCCTTTTCCTGCAATCAAAAGAATATCCTGAGGTTCCATATATGATATTGCGTATAAAATCGCCTCATAACGATTGGCAATATCCATACCTTTTAAGGCTCCTTGTAAAATTTGTTGGCGTATAGAAGATGGATCTTCAAATCTTGGGTTGTCGTCGGTTATGATGACGTAATCAGATAAATGTTGGGCAATACTTCCCATTATGGGGCGTTTATGGGGATCACGGTTTCCACCACACCCCAAAATGACCCATAATTTTTTCGGATTGTATTCTTTCAACGACAATAGTGCTTTTTCCAATGCGTCTGGTGTATGGGCATAATCCACAACCACCATTTTTTGTTGATGAGAAAAACACTCCATACGTCCTTTGATAGGAGTCATCATAGGAATGAACGGTAAAATCTCTTTGATTTTTGACAAGTTATTTTTAAAAACAATGGCCAAGGCAATTAAAACATTATCCACCTGAAAACGCCCCAAATAAGGTAAATTAACATGCCCAACAAAAGTACCCTCAACTGTTAAATCGAAACGTGTTTGTCCATTGTCAAAAATAATATGATTGGCTTGGATATCTGCGTCCAATTGGCGTGATGAGGTCGTGAGAATCTGGTGTTTTTTTTTCTTGCAAACCATTAAAAAATCATCAAAGTTCTCATCGTCATGGTTTAAAACAGCCGTTTGTCCTTGTGACAAATAATCATTAAACAATTTAATTTTTGCATTCTTATAATTCTCAAACGTTTTATGATAATCTAAATGATCATGGGTTAGATTAGTAAATGCGGCGACGGTAAGTGATGATTTAGAAATTCTGTTTTGATGTAACCCATGGCTAGACGCTTCAAATACAAGATGTTGAATGGATTCTTGTGACATAAAGTCTAGTACTTTTAAAAATCTTTTTTCTTCGTAAGTGGTTAAATGAGGTCCATCTAAATTAATTCTTTTATCATTAAAAAAAATTCCAAGGGTTCCCATTGATACATGTGGACAATTTAAAAATTTCCACAGTTCTTTAACCATATGAACCGTTGAAGATTTTCCATTTGTCCCTGTTATTGCAGCTTGTTCCATTACAACATTTTATGAAATTTTCTCAACCTTATCCTACCATGATTTAAGAATTTTTCTTAGAATCAAACAAATCTTTAAATTTTTTTAAAAAACCTGTTGATTCTGGATGATGATTCTTAGAATCACTGATTTTAACAAATTCCTCTAATAAATCTTTTTGTTGTTTTGTTAAATTAACAGGAACCTCGACAGATACCTCAACTAACATATCTCCCCGTGATGAAGAGCGCAAGATTTTCATCCCCTTTCCTTTCAGTTTGAAAATTTGACCATTTTGTGTGCCTGGAATGATTTTTAAAACCGCAACAGACCCATCAATGGTTGGGACTTCAACTTCTCCGCCCAAGGCCGCCTTTGCAAATGGAATCGGGATTTTGCAAAAAATATCATGTTCTTTTCGTTTAAATAATTTATGAGAACGAATAGAAATGAACACATACAAATCACCACTGGGCCCGCCTCGAAGTCCTGCTTCACCTTCTTTGTTTAAACGTATTCTTGTGCCTTCGTCAACGCCTGCTGGAACTTTGACTTCCAATGTACGATTTTTTTTCACACGCCCACTGCCATGGCAGCCGCGACAAGGATTTGAAATAATTTGTCCTACACCAGAACATCCATGACAAGTTCTTTCAATGGTAAAAAATCCTTGTTCCATGCGGACTTTTCCGCGTCCATGGCACACTTGACACGGTGTTGGATGAGCGCCACCTTTGGCACCACTTCCTTTACAATCATCACATGAAACGGGTGTAGATACATGAAAGGAAGATGATGTTCCTTGAAAAGCTTCCTCTAAAGTGATTTCAAGATTGACGCGAATATCTGATCCAGCTTGTTGGAAATGAGATCCTCTGTCCCTATGATCTCCACCGCCACCAAACAAGTTGTCCATGATATCTGAAAATGTTTGACCAAAATCACCTTGAAAGTCAAAACCAGAACTAGAAAATCCTCCGCTTTGCCCATTCACGCCATCCGCACCATAACGATCATACGCAGCACGTTTTTGTGGGTCTTTTAATATTTCGTAGGCGGCAGTGATCTCTTTGAATTTTTTCTCAGCCTCTTGATCTCCTGGGTTTTTATCCGGATGATACTTCACAGCAAATTTTCTATAAGCTTTTTTGATGTCGTCATCACTGGCCGTGCGCGATACTCCTAACAATTCATAATAATCAGAAGACATCTTGATATGTTTAATAACACTTAACACTTATTATATTGCAAATTACGAAGATCAACAAATCTTGCACATGAATTGTTGGTAGGGGCAACTGCTTCTATGAGAAGCTAAATTTGAATTCGACTCCTCGTGCAATACCTTGCCAACAGGCACACCATCAAGATCAAATTCATAAGGATCAGGATCGTCAAATGGCATATTGGCGTAGCCATTTTTGACATAAAATCTTAAACTGCTTGGCCTGGATGTCACTTGAATATTTTTGATGCCTAAACGTTGAAGCCATATTTCTATAAGCACCAAAAACCTGCTTCCAAAATTTTGATTTTGCTGATCTTGATGAATCAACATCATTCGAATTACGCTTCGTTGATTGGGAAAAAAATGAACATGAGCGTAACCAATAATCTCCATACCTTGATACAAAATTAAATGAGCATGGTCTTTATGATTAAATGTCCATGCGTAAGGATCATCTGTATCGTAATGACTAAAAAAATAGGTATCACGAAAATACTTTACAGCAGCCCATTCTGCAGTATGAGCACACAACACAAAGCGAGACCGATTGAAATCCGATTGTTTTAAGTGAGATCTGATAAATTCATCTTTACGCAGTGTATAGTTTTTTAAAAAAGGATGCTGTTTATCATGGGCAGTCTCGTCATTCAAGATTGAACGCTTTAAACGTTCATAGTCATCTCGAATATGATAGTTGTTTCTTAAAAGATCTCGAAATAATACATTAAGCTCAATATCAGGGTGTCCCTCTTCAAAAACGTGGAGGTTGATATGATTTCCTTGTCGTTTTGTGAAACCAAATTTAAATGGAATATTCCATTCTCCTTTGTAGGTAAAACCTTCTTTCTCAAGACATGAGACTGATAAATGACCATTTTTAACAACAGCAATCATATCGATTTTAGGTTTTGCTGCAAGGCCCGGTACTGACGTTGATCCAATGTGATGAATTGCTAAACAGTTATGACTTAATGCCTGTTTAATAAACATTGCCTCTTTTTCAAAAATATCTGACCAATTGGGGTCATAGGGAAGAATGTCAATACGATTTATTTTTTTGACAGTGATTTGATCCAAATCTTTGTAAATAATAGATGTCATTTTTCTCCGTCACATTGATTAATCATTGTGATTAATCTTATTGTAGCCTATTCTTTCGCCCGGGCCCCTGCCTGCATGCTGTTTTTCGTGCGTAGGCCCTGTGGAGAAAGGGGTGTACCGTTTTGTCTGTCTCTGGTTAAAATGTTATTATTTTCTAACTTTAATGCAACGCATTAGATATAGTTGCTATCCCCTTATACATGCATGTGGGGATAGCATGCTCTTAAAAGCTAACGTGATCCCATCTTTTTTCTCTCATTCGGATCCAAGTATCGTTTTCTCAGACGAATGGATTTTGGCGTCACCTCCACCAATTCATCATCTTGGATGTACGATAGAGCTTGTTCCAATGTCATGATCCGTGGTGGGGTGAGACGAATTGCTTCATCTTTTCCAGCTGCGCGTACGTTACTGAGTTGCTTGGCCTTTGTGGGATTAACTTCTAAATCATTATCACGGCTGTTTTCACCAATGATCATTCCTTGGTACAAGGGGGCGCCAGCACCAATAAATAATGTGCCACGATCTTCCAAATTAAATAAGGCATATGCTACCGAATCGCCGTCGCTGTTGGAAATTAAAACACCATTAATACGTCCTTCTATAGCACCTTTATACAGGTCGTACCCATGGAACACACGGTTCATAACGCCGGTTCCACGAGTCATGGTCAAAAATGGGTTATGAAACCCAATGAGACCTCGGGACGGCCCATGAAAAATGAGTCGTGTTTTACCGCCGCCTGATGGGAACATATTGACCATATCGCATTTACGAAAATTAAGGTTTTCAATAACTGACCCAGTATATTCATCGTCTACATCAACAACAATTTCTTCAATAGGTTCTAATTTTTGCCCTTGCTCATTGGTTTTAAATAAAACGCGAGGACGGCTGATGGATAATTCAAATCCCTCCCGTCGCATAGTTTCAATCAAAACACCCAATTGCAGTTCTCCACGTCCGGCAACCTCAAAGGCATCGCGATCTTCGGTCATCCGAATGTGCAGGGCGACGTTTCCTTCAGCCTCTTTCATCAAACGATCGTGGATCATGCGTGATGTCAGCTTGGTTCCTTCTTTCCCAGCAAGGGGAGAGTTGTTAACGGAAAATGTCATGGCAAGGGTTGGGGGATCGATGGGTTGGGCTGGCAATGGCACCGTCATATCAGGGGCACCAATCGTATTGGAAACTGTTGCCTTTTCAAGGCCGGCAATCACAACGATATCTCCGGCAACCGCCTCATCAACGGGGATACGTTCCAATCCCTTAAAGGATAATATTTTTGAAATACGCCCCTGTTCCACCAATTGTCCATCAACACTTAACACCTTGACGGCCATATTGACCTTTGCAATACCCTGTTGAATACGACCAGTTAAAACGCGTCCCAAATATGAATCATACTCACGGGTGGTAACCAGCATTTGAAATGATCCATCTTTTTGAACACGAGGAGCCGGAATATGATGGATAATGGTCTCAAATAAGGGAGTTAAATCAACGCGCTCGTCCGACACATCTTTGATGGCCCAACCAGATCTGCCCGATGCATATAAAACCGGAAAATCTAATTGTTCATCATTGGCGTCCAAAGCCACAAATAAATCAAAAACTTCATTAAGAACTTCTTGAGCGCGTTCATCAGGGCGGTCCAATTTATTGATGACAACAATAGGTTTTAAACCTAATTTTAAGGCCTTTCCAACAACGAATTTTGTTTGCGGCATGGGGCCTTCGGCGGCGTCAACCAAGACAACCACTCCATCTACCATGGATAAAATGCGTTCCACCTCTCCACCAAAGTCAGCGTGCCCTGGTGTGTCAACGATGTTGAGACGGGTCTCTTTATACATAAGCGAGGTGCATTTTGCCAAAATCGTAATGCCACGCTCTTTTTCTAAATCATTCGAATCCATTGCGCGCTCTTCCACATGTTGGTGCGCTTTAAACGTACCACTTTGTTTCAGCAGTTGATCAACCAGGGTTGTTTTACCGTGATCAACGTGCGCAATAATAGCAAGATTTCTCATAATTATTTCATTCTTAAACATTAAGTCCATTGTATCATATGGTCATGCAAGGTCCTACGTACGAAGAATTTTATTGACACAATTCAATAAATGCTTTAATGAGATAGAATTTCGCCTCATGATACTTTTCAGAGATTGCTCAGGTTTAGTTTTTGCTTTTTGAAGAATACCCAATGCCCATTTTCTT
>JBIKYJ010000097.1:0-2746 GCA_044355315.1 Alphaproteobacteria bacterium
GGGTTCCGATAACAATTTTATATAAAAATGAAAAAAATCCTTATGACGACAATAAAAGCTGATCTTTTTTATTTGAAATGTGTATAGACAGAATAAAAATTCCTTCCAAATTCGCTAATGTATCATTTGTATGAAGATGCACTGAAGGCAATAAACGCGTCTGGGCGCCTTCGGATCTTGCGTCCAAATTCATCCCGCCTTGATTATTTAGATTTTTCTACTAATGATTATTTATGTTTAAGCCAAAGCTCTATTCTGTTGGATGGGGCAAAAGCAGCAGCAGAGCTATATGGATGTGGCGCCACGGGATCACGACTGCTTTCCGGTAATATCCCCTTATGTGATGATTTTGAGCGCGCCGTTGCAAGAGACAAAAATAGTGAATCTAGCCTTATTTTTAATTCAGGATTTCAGGCGAATATATCTGTCTTGTCATCTATATTAGATTCTCAGGTTTTAAAATCTCAACCTTTGGTTTTCTTTGATAAACTTAATCATTCTAGCTTGTATCAGGCTATTTTTTTAACAAAAGCTCATCTTCTTCGTTATCATCATAATTCTATGGATCAATTGTCATCATTATTAAGAGAATACCAATACGATCCACGTCCCAAATTTATCGTGAGTGAGACAGTTTTTGGAATGGATGGGGACATCACTCCTCTTCAAGACATTGTGGAACTCGCACGTGAATTCCGTGCTTTTTTATACCTAGACGAGGCCCATGGAACCGGTGTTTTTGGTCCTCATGGATATGGTTTGTCGACAACCATCAGTTTTGAAGATATTCCTCATGTTATTATGGGAACCTTTAGTAAAGCGGTTGGAGTGAGTGGGGGGTATATTGCATGCTCAAACCTTTTAAAAAATTTTATGATTAATAAGGTACCTGGATTTATGTATTCAACGGCACCATCCCCATTGGTTGTGGGGGCTGCTTACCGCAGTTGGGAACATATAAAAAACCTCCATTCACAACGTCAAAAATTACAAGATCTTGGGATGATCTTGAGATTGAGGCTCATGGATCATGGTTTTGATACCGGAACATCTTGCACCCACATTGTCCCAGTGATTTTAAAAGATGAACACCTGTGTATCAGGGTGACAGATGCTTTATTAGAGCATGGAATCATTGTATCATGTGTTCGCCCACCCACAGTTTCTCCTGGATCGGCACGTCTGAGGGTTGCGCTTAACGTAGCACATCAAGACATGGACATAGAAAAATTTGTCTGTACTTTAAAAAAAGTTATCTCTTTATGCATATAATTTTATGTCACGGTTTTGGATTTGATCATCATTTTTGGGATCGTTTCATACCTTATGTATCAAATCATACTTATTCACGGATGGATTTAGGGCATATCAATACGTTAGTAACCCCTGTATTTAAAGATGATGTCACCATTGGTATTGGTCATTCTTTGGGATTTTTAAAATTATGTGCAATGGAAGATCATTTTGATGCCTTGATCGGACTCAATGGGTTTTTAAATTTTTTAGGGCTGTCTATTGAAACAAGGCAAAAAAGATTAAAGGAATTTTATGCATTTAAAAAAAGTTTTATCCAAAATCCTATCAAAACATTGGAGAATTTTTACAAAAGATGCGGCGCGGATGACGTGATTGAATATCCCAAATCGTATAATGTGACTATAATGACAAAAGATTTAGATCTGTTAAAAAAGGACGTATCGCCCCCAAAAATACCAACTCTGTTACTATCTTCTGCAGATGATGTGGTGGTTGCGCAGGAACACTTGTATAAGGATGAGAATTTGTCTATTGATTATATTGATGGAGCGTGTCACATGATGGGGGTTAAGAAAACGCATGAAGTTTATCAAAAAGTAATTAATTTTTTATATACACAGTTTGGGTATCATTAATCAGGTCCTATACATGAAGATTTATTGTAAATTCACATTACTCATTGAGTCATTCACTTAGATATTTAGTGAGTAGAGAGTGGGGGAACCATATATTTTAAATACTGATATGTACGTAAGTTCCCTTGTTCGAATAATCTTAATAAGGCTGACTTATAAATTAAGGTTTCTCTCCAACTGCGCACCAGGACATATCATTGACATGTGCCATATGAATATTGACAAGGCCGGCATTTTTCATGAGCATTTCTACTTCTTCTTTTTTCCAGTAATGGGCAATATGAGGCAGCATTTGGTCAAATACGATTGATCTTAAATGCCGAAATGTAAAGGTTCGCAGTAATTTAAAATAAGAAATACGCCCAAGCCCCAGTTTTAAGAAAATCCATAAACCAATGGTTGGGAATAATGATAAAAAGTGTGTCACAGAAATGGGAAGCTTTGAAAAAAGTAATCGTCTAAAAGGATTAAAGAAATGGACAACCCACCGGCTGTTCTCATATCCATAAACCCAGATCAGAACCTTCCCCCCCCCTTTGACTGATTTTTTCATTTTTGTCAACGCCAATTCTGGGTGTTCCAAATGATGGATCACGCCAATAGAGAATGCAATATCGAATTGATTCTCAAATGGAATGTCATAGGCACTGATCTTGAGAATCTCAGCATTTGAAAAAGACTTTAAATTCTTGCGTGCAGAGTTAAGAGATTTATCATCCACATCAATAGACACCGCTTTTTTTGATCCATAGGTCAAAGGCCAATAACTGTTTCTGCCCATACCGCACCCAACATCTAAAAATGTCTTGTCTTTCCAAAAATTTTTAGGAAGTAATGTTGTCCAATTTTTGAAT
>JBIKYJ010000028.1:0-10151 GCA_044355315.1 Alphaproteobacteria bacterium
ATATCACAGAGCACATAACGACAAATGATCCATTGTCATCTAATGATTCATCTGCTCATTGTCGATTGCTATCAACACATATTCCTCAAATTAAGAGATTTAAAAATGTATTTAAAGTTATTGAAATGATTGTAATCATTCATAATATCCCTGGTGTTTTTGAAAAATTAATGCAACATATCAAAAAATATCCTTTATATTGCTTATCAGTTGAATGCATGGAAAAAATTGAGACTCATCAAAAGATATCTTTGAAATTTGAAGTTTATGATATGGGAAAAATAACTATTTTAAAAAATGATCTTCTTCAAATAGAAGGGGTTAAAAGTATTAATTTTTAAATATTTTAAAACGTAGTGCTCTGTAAAAGTCCAGATCCATATTGTTGTTTTTCAGTTGGTCAAAATCATGATTTTAATTTATTCAAGAAATTACTTACTGATAGCGGTTATCAAGGTATGCAAAATTTACATCATAATACGGAACTGTAGTCAACTGCATTAAGGTTGGTAAGGGTTGGTAGTACACGCACTTGCACACACATACAAGAAAACTCTATGATTGAAGTAGCTACAGACCTTTACAATTTAAATCAATGAATAATCTTCTGATTTACGGATGGCACCCATGCGTGGCTGCTTTAAGAAATAAGAATCGTGTGATTGAACAAGTCTTCGTCACCGATGAGGATTTTTTAATGCAAATTCCAGAGCTGCAAGGCCGACGCGTCCATTTAGCAGATAAGAAAAATTTGGCCCTTCGTTTGCCAGCAGGTGCAATTCATCAAGGCATCGCTTTACAAGTGAGACCCCTTGAGACCTATGGAATTGATTACTTAGAAAAAAATGAGAAAAAAAACCAACGTGTTTTAGTTTTAGACCGTATTAATGACCCACAAAACATCGGTGCAATTGTCCGTTCTTGTTATGCGATAGGTGTAGATGCTTTGGTTGTTCTTCAAACTCATGCACCCAAAGAAACAGGTGTTATCGTCAAAGCTGCATGTGGTGCGTTTGAACACGTCACACAAATTACCATTCCCAATTTAGCCCAAGGTCTGGAAGATCTTAAAAAATTAGGTTTTTGGTGTTATGGCCTTGCCGAAGAAGGAACAAAATACCTTGACGAGGTAGATTTAGGTGGAAAAGTTGCCATTATTATTGGAAACGAAGGAGAGGGGCTGCGTGATTTAACAGAAAAATCTTGCGACGCTTTGATTAAGCTTCGAACAAATCCTGATTTTACAACCTTAAATGCATCGGTTGCCGCCGGTATTTCGATGTATACAATTCAATGCTATCAAGAAAACTTTAAATCTCTTCAGCCAGGAGTAGCTGCATAAAAACCATGTCATAAAAGGGCTGTTTGAGCCCTTTTTATTTTTAACAATCATCAAGGACCATCATGAAAAAAATTAATTTCGAATATACATTTGATAACGGAAAGCGTTCTATTGTGTCATGCATACCCCAAAAGATTTTTTATGATGACAATTTGGGTCAATGGATCATGAAAGATGCAGATGAACAATCATTTATAATGTCACAAATCAATCGTTGTTTTGACGAAAGTATTCCGCAATATTTTATGTGCGCAACAGTTTTTATTAAAAATGATGCCCAAGAATTTTTTATGTTCTTTCATAATCGCCTTCAAAAATTTGTTCCGCCTGGCGGAAAAATTGATAACCATGAAACCCCATCGGACGCAGCTATTAGAGAGGTTCTTGAAGAGACCAGCATGGTGGTTGAATTAATCAGTGCATCTCCAGTATCTGAAAAACCCTGTCCTTTTGGTATTGATGATCATGAAATCATTCCAGGTGTGCGTTATCATACAGATTTGATTTATCTTGGAAAAGTAAAAGATACTTCATTCAAATTAGATGAGAGAGAAGGACATAGTGGTCAGTGGATGTCTTTAGATCAGATTATGGCTCATCCAAATATTTTGGATGATACAAAAAAATGGTGTCATTTTTTTTATACAATGAGGGCATGAAATGTTTCGCATGGTCATCAGCATGATCCTTGTGATTGCATTTGGAACCATATGCTTTTTTATTGGCTATATTATGGCAGGAAGTGCAAAAACAGAGATACCTTCTCAAATTATTCTCAAATAGGAGTCCATATGATTAAAAAATGTATGATGATCTTTTGTATTTTCACGATGGCATGGTCACAGCATCAAGGTGTGTGTGTATCTTTTAAACCAATAGCATCCATTATGATGTATTTATTGAATGGCTCAAGGATCATGGTTCATGACATAAGCCGTAGCAACGTATCCCATCATGATATTCAAATATCTCAACGGGACATCGAACGCATTCAATATAGTGATGCGTTTATATCACTGGGGGACTTATATGAATCGTTTGATCTTAAAAGAATACAGATTTCCAATCATATTATTATTCAAGATATTATAGGTTTAAAATTATTGAATAAAAGAGATGGAACAAAAGGTTATGATGGACATTTTTTCTTATCACTCAACAATATTAAAATCATTGCAAAATTTTTATCAAATGAATGTCAAAAAATTTATTCTAATCAACAAGAATTAATTCAAAAAAATTGTGACTCTTTTTGTAAAAAAATTGATCATCTGCACAAAGAATCTTATGAACAATTATCTAAATGTGTTCAAAAACAGTACGCAATTTCTCATGATTTCTTACAATACGTTGATGATGAGATGGGGACAAGAGGTGTTTTGTTTTTGTTTAAAGGGTGTTCTCACCATTTATCTCCTCGCGCCATCAAGCGTTTTAAAGATGAAAAATTTGATTCACTCATTGTAGATGAAGAGATGCCTACATTAAAGATGTTTACAAAGACAGTCATGATTGACTACACTGGCCGAACATGTACACTATCAAAAAATTTATTCTTTGATGTTTATCGTCATATTGTGAATTGTATGAGTTCATAACTTGGGTCTCGTGAATGAATTCAAATTTTTTCTGTCAAGAATTTCTTCATGCATAGGCCTTGTTTTTTCTGTAATAAAACTACTGCGTAACACCTAAATTTCTTACCACCTAAACCTATTTCATCATTGATTTTGTATATTAGTAAAATAGGTTAGGTATGGTAACATTTAATACACCTGATATATTAGACTTCCTAAATAATGCATTGTTTGATATCACTCAAAATCTTACATCTGTATATTCGTTAAGGCCTTATAGGACGACAAAGCTGTTGATAATAATTTTGTGTGATATTCAAAATTAATGGCATGTTGAGCCATAAGAGGTGCAATTTTTTCAATATTTCCATGTTCCATTATCATACTAGCAACATCTTTTTCTAAAGTTTTTCCTTCTTTTAAAATATTTTTAAAAATATTTTTGGATTCTGATGCTCCTTTTTCTTTATGAGATGATAGAGAATTAATGGCGGACAATGTTTTATCAATGTGCATATAAGAGACTCCTTTAATGTTAGGATGGTTTCAAAAGGTTTAACGTGTTTTGTAGCATACTTAAAACACGTTCAAAGGCTTTGATATTTGAGTCATGAGCAAACTGTGACTCCATCAAATCAGTTATTTCCAATAGAGGGTTCACATTTGCCTCCAAGACAATGCCTTGATCATTAGCAGCTGGATCATGAGGATCATAAATTTTTTGAAAAGGTGTTTTGTCTTTTGATACGCGGTGTACTTGAACAAGGTTCGTTTTTAAATATTGATCGTAAGCACTCTTAAAACTCACCACCTGGCGGCAATAGGGGGTATCTTCTTTCCTGTGGGGACGTGTGTGGGCATTGGCAAGGTTTTGAGAAATCACATGGACCCGTTTGGTGTGAGCATCAATCGCTGAAGTCGAACTGAATAATGCCCGGGTCA
The DNA here is from genome assembly GCA_044355315.1 of Alphaproteobacteria bacterium. Classification (GTDB taxonomy): domain Bacteria; phylum Pseudomonadota; class Alphaproteobacteria; order JALRGP01; family JALRGP01; genus JALRGP01. Next base: position 3,862 of record JBIKYJ010000028.1, read on the forward strand.
AATTTGAGTGAACTGGGGACGTTGAAAATAGCATATTAATATCTCCTTATGCTTGGAAATTGGCAACAAGTTGTCCCATTTTATAATATTGCTTCATCATGCTTAAAATCGCATCATGTTCTTGGGTAACCAAAGCCATATTCATGGTTTCTTTGGATTTTTGTATATCTTCTTTTAACGCAACTACATCATTTTTTTTAAAATGAAGATGATCTTTTGGACTGTGATTTAAAATATCCTTAAAACTTTTTAGATCTTTGCGATACACTCCTCGAATATCGCTGTTAGCGATATTTTCCGTTAAAATTTGAGCTCTTTTATTTAAAAAATCTAATTTTCTCTCCCCAAGGGATAGTAATGTTTGGTGAAACATAATGTGTAACTGTACATCCTAAGTATATATATGCTACAACTAATTAGTTAATGAATAGTTAATTTTTTTAAATGCTCTATCTGACAAGAAAAGTGGGAGAACGGATTATCATCAATGACGAAATTGAATTGACCGTTGTGAGTATTTCTGGACGTGTTGCAAAATTAGGATTTGTGTATCCTGAACATGCCAAAGTCTTAAGAAGTGAAATCTATGAGCGCATTCAAAGAGAAAATGAATCCGCAATTGAGAGTGCAAAAGGTGTTGAAGACTACCTAACGGAAGAACCAGAATACGAAAGAGAGTACGAAAAAGTTTCTAACCTTTTTTAAAACTGGTTTATTGTTATCAAGGTATATTATGATTAGGTAGAATTTTTTATAATTTCATAATTTTTTATCCAATATTATTGCATATGTTCAAAAACTCTTTCTAATTCGCTGTCTTGAGTTTTTTTGGATTGGCTCGCCGTTGAAGTCGTATCTTTTTTTGTTTTCAAAACAGCCAAATCCTCCACAGTTTTTTTTAACACTTCTTTTGAAGATTCTGTAATTTTTTCTTGTATGGTTGCATTAATCTTATCTGTGGTTTTATGACGTTGCATAGTGATCAATGATTTTAAAGAAGCTGGGGTCATTTTTGATACTGTGTCACTTCCTTGAATAATAAAATTGTAAAAATAGCTATTTTTGAAAAAATCAGGATAATCAGGGCGGGCATAAATACAACTAATTACTATCTCTGTAATAAATAACATGACACACCCACGCATCACACCAAATCCGAATCCCAAAGATCTGTCAATGCTACTTAGTGCGCTTTTTTGAACGATAGAGCTTAATAAATGACTTAAAAAACTAAAAGTTGCTAATAAAAATACAAACATGGCAAGACCAGTTAATCCATCTGCTAATGCTTCGCTGGCTACGTATTGGCGGGCAAAACTTTTACAAAATGGACACAAAAAATAAGTTAAAATACCTGCTCCTCCCCAAGATAAAAGACCTAGTAATTCTTTGGTTAAGCCTCTGAAAAAACCTAATAGAGAAGAAAGAAAAACAACCCCTGATAATATATAATCTATAACTTGCACTGACTTTTTAAAATGGTGGAGCCGAGGGGGATCGAACCCCTGACCTCTACAATGCCATTGTAGCGCTCTCCCAGCTGAGCTACGACCCCATTCATCATGATTTATGGTATTTAAATTTCACGATTGCGTCAAATATATTTGAAATTTCACAATTTTGCTTTTTTAAACAAAATAATGTTATGATGACTTATGGTCCTCGATAGCTCAGTCGGTAGAGCAAGTGGCTGTTAACCACTGGGTCGGCGGTTCGAGTCCGTCTCGAGGAGCCATTATTTAATATAATTAATGTATTTTTGAAAAAAATAGCTACTTAATTTGTAAAAAACAATCCACGCCTAATCGTATAGCTCGTTTGTGGTGATAGTAATACAGATCCAATCTACCCATTTTTTAATACAGCTTCGCTATGTCCATTCGTATATGGAACCCTTTTTATAGGGAAACGCATGGAGTGTATTGATGGCAATATTAATAATTTTTTTAAAAAGGAGTGTATTTACTTTTTTGAAAAATAAATAACAATTATTTTATGAATAGAATTTTTTAATATGAACATGATATTTAAAACACTAGCAGCACTATCTTTATCTGCTGCATCATTTTACGGACTCAGTACACCTAAATTTAAATCAAAACTTGAATGCATTCGAAGATTTTTTGCCAAACAAGTTATTGATAAAAAAGTATTTACCTATGCTATGATTTTTAATACCTTTAACCTCATTCCTAAAATGCATCTTATATTGGATAGAACCAATTGGAAGTATGTTTAAACAAACATTAATACTTGGCATTAACAGCTGAAAGATAACCCTCTTGCTAAGTTTGCCGAAAATCATAAAAAACCTCCATTAAAAGGGGACTCAGAAACTATATTTAGATCAAAAAATTGTAGACTGTGATTTAACGATTGCTGGTAAAAAGACGAAGGATAATCAATTGCTTGTTGTGTGTTCCAACACAAAAAATTCCGAAAGAATCTTGTCAACCTACAAAAAACGTTGGTTAATTGAAACATGTTTTAGGAATATGAAATCACAAGGATTCAACTTGGAAAATACCCATATGACCAACCTTGATCGCTTATCTACGCTGATGAGCGTGGCTATGCTTTTAGTAAGCCTTGCAGGGCTCAATAAAACTTGTTCATTTAAAAAAAACTGTAGGTACCTTTCTTTATTCTGTTTTTACTATGGGACTGAGGAGTCTCCAACATGATGATCCAGATCATCCACCTGGTTTATGTGATCTTATTATGCAGACTGCTCAAGACCTTTTAAAAAGTGAGGGGCAGTGTGCTCTTTATTAATAAAATAATAATAATCGATCTTGTATAAAATCTATTAAAAACTTTAAAATAACGTTAATGCATAAAAAAAATGTTCCATAACATATCATCATTTGTATGGGCATCATTAAATAAAATAGTTGTATTTGAGGAATTAATTTATTTAATAAACCCAAAGACAATTGAGATATAGTTCCAAGTATTAAAAATGGAAAACTTAACTGCATTGATTTTTTAAAGATGTCCGACACAGATTGAGTCATATAATCACACCAATCATGAAAGGGAATAGAATGATCTAATGGAAATATATCATAAGTTTTAACCAAGCTTTCGATGGCAATATGATGAAAATCCATCATGAAAAATGCTGTTGTACCTATTAATATTAAAAATGTGGATATAACTGAAGGTGTATCATTAAAATGAGGATCCAAAAGAGTGGCGGTCGACAATGAACTCGTGGAGGAAATAAAATGTCCAGCTAGATGCAAAAAGCTCATTGAAATAGATAAAATAATCCCTATAGAACATCCAATAAAAGCTTCCCTAAGAATCATCAAAGTGATCGAATAAAAATCTTCAATTCCTATAAAAAAACATTGAACAATAGGAAAAATGATCATAGAAATTGTGATCGAGAACACACATCTTATTAAAAATGATATGTTTGATCCTACGATTCCCGGCATAAAGCATACAAAAGAAAATACTTTTGAAAAAATAAAAATATAATTAATAAAAAAAGAATCTTTAAACATATTTTTTGGTGCCCCCAACGGGATTTGAACCCGTGTTACTGCCTTGAAAGGGCAATGTCCTAGGCCTCTAGACGATGGGGACCTAAGTACAATATGAGGGTTTTAAATTATTTTGTCAATAAATTGACAAAATAATTGATTTAAGATAAATATATTATCTTTACCTCTCTGTTATGATGCGGTAGGAAAATGCGTGTATTGCAAAATACTATCACTCAATAAAAATTTAAAAAAATAATTGAATTCTGGAGAATCTTCGTGTTGCGCCTTTAAATGAATCAATTTTTCTTGAAACGTCATATTATTTTCTTTCGATTGGTCTTGAGATCCATTAAATAAAAAGTTCATCATTTTTTTAATACTCATAATAAAATCATTTGAAAAATGATGTCTTTTCATACCAATCGCATTAATACCGCTCAGATGACTTTTGTTTTCTGTGATCATGGCATAGGGGGGGATATCATTGGCAACACCGCACATACCGCCAATAAATGCATAATCACCAATGCGGACAAATTGCCTAACGGCAGAAAGGCCTCCGATAATAACATGATTTCCAACGTGAACATGACCCGCTAATGTTGCTTGGTTCGACATAATGACATGGTTACCAATATAACAATCGTGGGCGATATGTACTGACACCATGAATAAGCAATGGTCACCAACGGTCGTTACCATCCCACCTCCTTGTGTCCCTGGATGAATAGTCACATACTCACGAATAACATTGTAAGACCCAATCATTAATGATGATTTTTCACCATGGTATTTAAGATCTTGTGGCTGAAAACCAAGACATGCAAATGGATAAATTTTTGTGTGACTGCCAATGGTTGTATGCCCATCAATAGTCGCTTGAGATACTAAATGGACATGCTGTTTAAGATTAACATGAGGGCCAATGATGCAATAGGGGCCGATGATCACATGATCTTCTATCACGGCACCATCGTGAATAATGGCGGTTGGATGAATGGATGAGAGAGAAGATATCATGATGCCTCATCTTCAATAATCATGGCCGTAAACGATGCCTCATCTGTAATAGTATCTGCAACTACAGCTTTTCCTTTAAATTTCCAAATATGGCCACGTTGACGTTCTTTTTGAACATGCAGTTCTAATATATCTCCCGGTATCACAGGTTTTCTAAATTTTGCTTGTTCAATGGACATGAAATAGACAATGGGATTTTTGAATTCTAAATCAGAATTTTCCTTTAATGTTTTCATCACAAGTGTGGCAGCACTTTGAGCCATCGCTTCTACAATCAAAACACCTGGTAAAATAGGGTGGGATGGGAAATGACCTTGAAAATACCATTCGTTGAAAGATATATTTTTATGCCCAATAGCATACGAGCCCAACTCCATTATGATTAATCGATCAATGAATAAAAAAGGATATCGATGAGGAATTAACTTTTGAATATCTTCAATCCCCAACGCAATTGGATGATTTAACATCATTTTACCCCAAAGCTTCCGTTGTCTACACAACAATATATAGATAATTTTATAATGTCCTTTGAAATTGTCAAATTTCCCTCTACCAAATCTACACTTAAAAATTAACTATTTTTTAATTAATGATATGATGAAGTGTTATTAGAAACCAAGATATTATGTTTTCATGAAAAAATTATCTCAGTACATGGTACGGGCCGCTTGTTCCCTTTCCATGATATTAATCAGTGATAGCTGGGCACGTATTCCTTTGAAGGATATCAACGGCAAGATGGCTGAATTTAAAGAGCAATATAAACACTATGCTCCATGTTTTGGACAGTTAATTTTGTCCAATGGACTACTTGAGAATTTACGTCTGTATGGTCCTTATTCCATAGATTATAAAACATTGAACGGAGGATTGCAGACAGAGACGATGATGGTACGCGACTTTTTCAAAGATAATTCTGATCATCAATTATTCAAATTAATTAAAATTCTTTTTCCATCCAATGCGGGGTCTTTGGCTACCCAAGGGGTCGTTGGGAAAAAACCATTTCAAGATATGATTGAAGACAAACCAGAACTCATAGGGCACCTAATCAATGATGTGTTTTATAGGCTTCAGAGTAATGACAAAAACATATCTGTTCAATCCATGTATAACGTTCCTGCCAAACAATTGCAGAAAGAACAGGAATTAAGTTTTTCTATATATATGCATATGCAGAAAAAAGAGATCCAGGAGAAAATAGACACCATAACAAAAAACAGTACGGTATGCGAAAAATATTTTAAAAGCTTAGGAGCTTTATTAAATTTCGTAAGCAGTAATAAAACATTAGAAAAAATGAAACAAAACATTAAAAGATCAGGTGTAGATGTATCTCAAATAAATGTAGATGATTTAAAAGAAGAAACAGATATTTTGAAAATTTTTAAAGAATCGATTAAAGATATTAATAGCATTGCTTCTTTGGATCAAAATTTATTAAAGGAGATTAAGGAGATTGATGATTCAAATGATATCCCGACATTTAAAAAAAATATGAGCACTTTAAAAAAATCCATTGAAGATATTAATGATTCAGACACATATAATCTAAAAGTTTTAAACAAAGAATTTGAAATCTTGGAGAACGATGATATTTTAAAGGTGATTGATGATGTGATGGATAACAAAAGTCCCTTAAGCCCCGATATACAATATCTTTTGCCACAGATTTTGTGGGCTTTTGCGATTGAGCATTACAATACCAAAGAGGATCTAAATAAAATATTAAATGTATTGAGTCCAGATTTATACACTAAGAATGATGTA
>JBIKYJ010000099.1:0-2721 GCA_044355315.1 Alphaproteobacteria bacterium
TAATGAGGAAGCTCAAAGTTATGAAAAAAACCAAAATTTTTTCGATCAACACAATCATATTCCTGGAGTTAAATTCATTAATGATAAAAACTTTGCGATTGTCATTTTACGAAAAGATATCAATGATAAAAATCCAACTGTTATTCGACGCCCCACACTTGAATTTCAATTAAGAAATTCTGAGGATTATAGAAAGTCATTGGACATGCCAAAACAAGATTTATCACAAATTCCTTTGGATAATATACCAACGATTAGAAAATCCATCAAAGATACAATCACAAACGTTGTTAAAAAAAACTTAGATGATTTAAAAGAATTTTTAACAATAAATCCTATACTTTCTGAATAATTTTACTTTGTTAAGATCTCCCGCTTACCAGCATGGTTGGCGGGGCTAATCAATCCATTTTTTTCCATTTGCTCGATGAGTGTGGCCGCTCGGTTATATCCAATTTGCAATTGACGTTGAATAAAGCTGGTAGATATTTTTCCCTCGCGCAGCATCACCTCAACCGCCCTTTTATACAAATCATCTCCACCACCTAATGATGCACCCGTCACCAGATCATCGCCGTCGTCTTGGGTAACCGTTTCAATATAATTGGGCTCCCCTTGGGCTTTGAGATAATTCACGATGCGTTCAACTTCTGTGTCCTTCACAAAAGGTCCATGAACGCGGGTAATACGCCCTCCCCCAACCATGTACAACATATCTCCCTGCCCAAGTAATTGTTCAGCCCCTTGTTCACCTAAAATAGTACGGCTATCGATTTTACTGGTCACTTGAAAACTCATCCGTGTTGGAAAGTTCGCCTTGATGGTACCGGTAATGACATCCACCGACGGACGTTGGGTGGCCATAATTAAATGAATCCCGGCGGCACGGGCCATTTGCGCCAACCGTTGAACGGCGGCTTCAATATCTTTGCCCGCCACCAACATTAAATCAGCCATTTCATCTACAATGACCACAATAAAAGGAAATGGCTCCATATCTAATGGTTGATTTTCAAAAATAGGCAACCCCGTATCCGGATCATACCCTGTTTGAATTTTTTTACTCAACAATTCACCATTTTTTTGCGCCTCTTGCAGGCGTTGATTGTACCCCTCGATATTACGTACACCCAATTTAGCCATAGCACGGTAACGGTTTTCCATTTCCTTAACTGCCCATTTTAATGCTACCACTGCTTTTTTGGGATCCGTCACAACGGGTGTCAGTAAATGGGGAATATCATCGTAGACCGACAATTCCAACATTTTTGGATCAATCATAATAAATTTACACATATGGGGCGGTAACCTAAATAACAATGATAAAATCATCACATTGACCGCCACCGATTTTCCTGACCCTGTGGTTCCGGCAACCAATAGATGGGGCATTTTTGCCAAATCAGCAATGATAGCATGGCCACCAATGTCTTTACCTAAAATCAGTGGTAAAGATACCTTTGATTCCAAATATTCCTTAGACATCAGCAGTTCTTTCATATAAACGGTTTGACGAACTTTATTGGGCAGTTCAATTCCAATGACATTTTGCCCAGCCACCGTTGCAATACGGGCGGACAAGGCGCTCATGGAACGCGCAATATCATCCCCCAAACTGATTACCCGAGCCGTTTTAATCCCAGGGGCCGGCTTAAATTCATACAACGTCACAACCGGTCCTGGACGAATATGAGAAATGTCACCTTTGACACCAAATTCTTCCAACACCGTATGAAGTAGCCTTGACGATTCTTGTAAAGCGGATTCATTGGTTTGATGATTCACCCTTTTAAATTCATCCAATAAATCAATAGGAGGAACCATAAATTGAGATCCCTCAAAGGAAAAAGATGGTAGAGCTATGGGGGATGTGATTTGTGATTTTTTTTTTTTTTTTTCTTTCACCTCTTTAAGAGATGCAGTAGCTGGTTGGATATCATCAGGATTTGATAAAATTTTTTCCATTTGATTTAAAAAATGCCCCGGCTTTTTAATTCCCTTTTTAAATATGGGTTTAATCATTTTATATACCCCTCCTACACGGCGTATTTCATATACAAAAATAATCAAAAGGATCATCAATCCAATGGCGGCTGTCATCACAAATGGGTAATAAGATTGATACCGAAGAGTTGGCATCATGATATGATAAAAGCAACCTTTTCTGATGATAGTGATATCACTGATAATAGCAATGAAGACAGATCCAATGATACGCCACCCATAGGAATATTTTTTCTTTAACCCCATCAGAATCAATGATTGAATAGCCGCGGCAACAATCCATCCATAAGACCATTCAAACAACTGATAAACAGTATGGGTCATGGAGTTTTTAATATACAACCACGTTGGTGTATCATGGGCATTCAGTAAATGAATACTATTTCCCGCCGTTGGAATGGTAATAATACAAAGCAAAAGACATACATAAACCACCATTAGATCATCAAGCCTTTAACGCCTTGATCTGAGATTTGAGTGTATCGATGAATCGGTTCAAATTATTTGGATCACCCCCCCCCCCTTGGGCAAGGTCAAAGCGTCCTCCTGCCCCTTTCCCACCAATGATAGAGATGTGATTTTTTAAAAATGTCACACTATCAAAATCAACATCATGGGATCCAATGACTATAGTGATTTTACCTTCGCTTATGTGATAAATCATGAGCACACAAGGACCATGATCTTTTTTAATAGTATCTGCAAGGGATTTTAGAT
>JBIKYJ010000029.1:0-10130 GCA_044355315.1 Alphaproteobacteria bacterium
TTTCTTCCATTTGATTGAATTTTATTATTAATTTTATTAAATTTAACATGTATTCCTTGGCTTTTAAACTCTCCTTGTTTTGTTGTAAATTTACCACAAATTTCATGCGTAGGCCCTGTACGAAGAATTTTGTTACAGGGGTTTCTCATTAAAATTTTTGTAAAATTTAGCATAATTTGAGAAGGGAAAATTAATATTTCAGATATAAATGGATTTAATAGGCCATGACACAATTATTAAAACACTAGTTGATCAGTTAAATGCTATTGAAGATGTAAGAGGATCCTGGAAATTAGATCATACATTAGCTGAAATTTTTTTGATTATTCTATGCTCACAATTATGTGGGTTTGAGTCTTTTAGAGAATATGAGCAATACGCAAAACTAAAGCTCAATTTTTTACGTCGTTTTTTACCTTATAAAAATGGATCTCCGTCCAGATCAACATTTCAAAGAGTCTTATCAATTATTAATCCCCAAAAATCCCCAAGTTGTGGCAATTAGATGATGGCAAACTTTATCAAATTTTAAGAGAATTTTAATGAGACACTCCTGGAAGAGATGTTGGATTTTTTTTTATGAAAACATTGTTTGGTCAAAAGACAGTCTCAAATCTTACCAGGAACGTTTTTTTAAACTGTGGAGTACAGATATGGAGATTCAAAAATAGATCTAATAATTATCCAGCATCGTAATGCTCATATTCCTTTAATTTGTTGCGAAGTGTGCGAATAGAAATTCCTAGAATAGAGGCGGCATTTGTTCGGTTTCCATTACATGATTCAAGAGTCACTAAAATATGTTTTTTTTCCATTTGTGAAATTGTTTTTCCAACAATCTGTTCGGCGTAAGGATTGTGAATACTTTTTGACTTTTTAATAAATAGATCATCTGGTTTAATGTGATGGCCATTCGCAAGAAGAACACCTCTGTGGATACAATTTTCAAGCTCCCTAACATTTCCGGGCCATTTATAAGCCAACAATGCATTAATACTGTCAATCGATAATTCTTTGACCTGTAAAAAATTTATTTCACTGTAACGTTTAATAAAATGTTGAGCTAATGACAAAATATCATCACGCCGCTGTCTTAAAGATGGCAAATGGATCCCCACAATATTTAAACGAAAATAGAGATCTTCTCGAAAGTCTCCTTTTTTAATGGCATCCTCCATATCACGGTTAGATGTTGCAATGATACGAATATTGACTGGAATAGGTGAGGTTCCTCCAACTCTATCAATCACTCGCTCTTGGATAGCTCTTAATAATTTCGCTTGAAGTCGTGGATGCATTTCAGAAATTTCATCCAAAAATATTGTCCCTCCGTGGGCTTCTTCAAATTTTCCAATGCGACGAGATAATGCCCCAGTAAAAGCCCCTTTTTCATGACCAAACAATTCAGATTCCAAAAGATTTTCAGGAATTGCTGCACAATTGAGTGCAATAAATGATTGATTAGAACGTGTTGAGGATTGATGAATAAAATTTGCCATTACCTCCTTACCGGTCCCCGATTCACCAGTAATCAAGATACCAGCATTACTTTTAGCAACACGTTTAGCCATTTGAACAACCTCATTCATCTCGCTACTTTTGAAAATCATATGATCATTTTTTTGAGAAAAATTTCTTAAAATAACATTAATCATCTCTGGATCAGGGGGTAAATTGATATAATCTTTTGCACCCGCAGCAATGGCTCGTTCAATGTCTAATACCTGGATTTTTACACCACACGCAATAACTGGAACCACGATACGCTGGGAACTAAGATCTTCAATAAACCGATCAATCTTCATTAACCCCAAATCATACCAAATGATCTCAGCACCTTTACCATTTAATAAAATGTCCATTGCCATATCGGCGTTGGGGGCATGTAAAATTTTCCCCCCATTTTTAATAGCAATGGCTGCGGCTTCTCCGATGTAACCATTGATTTCTCCAACAATTAAAATACGCATCATAAAACTCCTCAAAATTTAATTAACTTAAGACGTCACTCACAACAACACCAATTTTTTCATCATCGATCATTACCATGTGACCTTTAGCAACCGTAATTTTATTCATCATAATATCGATGGTATCATCCATATGATCATCTAAGACTACAATACTTCCCACTCCTAAATTCATCAGATCTTTGAGAGGTAATGATACCCTGCCCACCACACAGGTTATGGTCATAGATAATTTTGAATGAGGTGGTTGGGTCTCACTCATGATTGTTCTCCGTTAAAAAGGATTGTAATAGATTTAAAATTTTTTTAACATTATCATCGTGATGAAAAGTGACCTGACTATGATCTGTTACCATATGAACCTGATTTTTTTGAAAATCAGGACGCGACTTAATATGAACATGTGGCGTATTTTCTAGATGATTTTGAACATTCTCCACATAGGATGGATGAAGATGAATCTGAATACAACTTGTGGTGGAGTATTGGGATTGATTTTTGATCGTATCCACTATATGCAAAATATCATCTACCATATGGATATTGGATAAGTGAGGCATCAATTTTTTAAAAACGGATATACTTAATCGCAAAGTATCATGGAGACATTTTTTTTGTAAATCATCCATAAATGTTTTAAAATCTGACAAATGATTTTTTAATTGTTTAAAACAATCATCTTTGTTTTTTAAATCTTCAATCAATGGCTCTAAATCCTGTTGTCCTTTTAAAAAGCCTTCTTCAAAAGCATCTTTTTCCATACGCTTTGCTTCATCTTTTGGTATAGGAGGGCTAAAAACATGAGGACCTCCCTCCTTCCCAAAATCATTTAAAATATGATGTAATTTAATCATGACAGTTCTCCTCATTCATGAAACTTAGGGACAATTGCCCATCTTTGGATAAACGCTCCAATTGATCCATAACCTTTTTTTGACAAAAATTTTTCTCAAGGGGGGTCGGTTGCAGCTGAGACGTCATATGCTTCATTGACATTTGCAAATCTTTTGGTACGTGTTGGATGACATAGAGGTAATAAGGCTCACCTTTAATGGCTTTGACAAAGGTACGTAGATCCACTGCATTTAATAAATGCCCAAAATCATCCTTATTTAAACGATTTACACAATCAAGGCGATTTACACATGGTTGTACTTTTTTAAAAATATCTGGATTTTTTTTACTAATATTTTTGAAAAAATCTTGATCAATATCATCTCCCAAATAATTCATAATATTAGCTAAAACTTTTGTATGATTAACATAGATATGATGGTTTTTACCATCACCCATTCCATACAATGTATCAATAAATTCTTTGATCATCTCTTCGATACATGCTAATGCATCGAAAGGTACCTCTGTCATTTTTGAAATTCGCGTTAATATATCATAGATATTGTTATTGTCCATCATTTTTAAAAAAATTGAACTTTTTTCAGGATTAAGCCTTGATAAAATAATTGCAATGGTTTGAGGATGTTGATGGGATAAGAAATCAAACACATCTTGGTCATCGCAATGGGATAATTTTTCCCAAATAGTTTTTCCGGGAGGTGATTTAATGACCTCCATTGCATGAGGCATTTTGTCTTGTGGAAATGCCTTTTGCATAAGATTTTTAGCTGAGTATTCTCCCCCAACTACCTGTTGGTATTGAATAGTGCTTAAAAAGTCCCTGCATAATGTGTTAATAACTTGGGCTTTCACCATACCTAATTTGTGAATAGCACGTGATATTTCTAAAATTTCATCCTCCGTTAATAACGATACTATTTTTGTTGTTTGCTCTTCAGATAATGACATCAATAAAATTGCAACTTTTTCTACTCCAATTGGATCCATTAAATAATCCTCCTTATGTCTGTGGCGGCGAAGAATTCATCCATTGGCGAAGAACTGATACCGCTTGGTTTGGTTCAGTCTCCACAATGGTTTTGACTTTATTTACTGATGATTCTTCTTTTTCTTCTGATTTAGTTGCAAATAAATGAACAAGAACAGGACGAATAATCAACAATGATGCCCCTATGATGGCTGCACACACGATCAATATTTCCATCATCCTAAACCATGGAAACGGGGCGGCTGTAATGGGGGTATGAATAAGAGCATCTTTTTTAAAAGGAATATCAATAACACTGATCATATCGCCGCGGTCATCTTTGAAACCTACGGCTGTTTTGATTAATTGTTTGATTTTATCCAAATCTGATTGAGATCTTGGTATATACTCCATATCTCCGTTTGCTGTTTTTTGATAAATACCATCTATCATGACGGCTACACTTAGGTATTTAATAGCACCGATTTCTTTTACATAGTTTTTAGTTGTATTTGAAATTTCATAATCAAGATCCTCCTGGATATTTGCAGATGTATTTTGTGTGTGAGTATCTGATGTTTTTTTATGGTGAGGTTGATAATGAGGAAGATTATTTTGGATGGTGACCGTATCAATTTTTGGATCAAGACTATCATTTCCCTCTTCTGAACTTTGGCTGTGTTTAATCACTTGTCCATCGGGGTCATAGATAATTGACGTTGATGATAATTGATCAAAATCAAGATCTGCAATAATTTCAACCCGGTATTGATCTTGGTCTACAATTTTTGCCAACAATGATTCAACCGAATGAATCAATTTTGTTTCCACTTGGGTACGCATATCTTGTTGATATTTAAAATGTTCAGATATCTTTTGGGTTTGATTCATTCCCTTGGCAAGCAGACCTCCCTTATCATCAATGACCGCAACTTGGTCAAAGCTCATCCCTTGAACAGATGAGGCAATTAAATGTTGAATGGCTTGAACTTTTTCCATTGATAAATGGGCTCCTGGTTTTTGACGAATCACAACCGATGCAGATGGTGTAACCTTATCTCTGCTAAATAATTCCCGCTTTGGTAAAACCAAATGAACACGAACTGATAAAATTCCTTGGATGGTTTTAATGGATCTAGACAGCTCTCCTTCCAAAGCACGGGTATAGTTAATGTCAAACAAATTATTGGTGACTCCTAAAACATCTGTTTTTTCAAATAATTCAAACCCAACCGTATGCCCATTTGGAAGACCATCTTGTGCCAATTCCATACGAATTCTTGCCACGTCATCTTTAGGAATCAATATCTTATGGCCATCAACCTCATAATGAAGACTTAAAGATTTCAATTTTTCGATGATCTTTCCACCTTCGTTTGGTTCAATATCTGAAAATAATACCCCCATCACAGGTTTGGTTATAGTTAAAATTGTAAAAACAATAGTTATGATAAAGACGACCGAACATCCAACAATGAGTGATAATTTTTTGATACCAATTTTTTTAATCATCTCGATGATTTTTTCCATAGAACGGTAGTATTTCTTTATGTTATAGATGATCCTATATAATAAAAGTAAATTTTTAGTTAATTTTTTATAAAGTTCTTAGTAATTTCTAATCTCATTTGTAAAAGTCCAGTTACAAATGAGATGCTAGTGATTCCTAAAAAAATTTTCCTTCATGTGCTGTTCCTGATAAACTCATATAAAAATTTGTCACAAAAAACACATTCATTTATAATAATTCTAGGTATTTAAGCTCTTAAAAAAATGCTTACAAAATCTATGCGTGGTGAAGACGTAAAACCAAAATGGTATCTCATCGACGCAAAAGATATGATTGTTGGTCGCCTTGCGACAGTCATTGCTCGCTATATTCGTGGTAAGCACAAGCCTTATTTTACGCCTCACGTGAATTGTGGTGATAAAATTGTGGTGATTAATGCAAAAGATGTTCATTTAACTGGAAATAAACGTAAAGACAGTAAATTTTATTGGCATACGGGATACCCAGGTGGCATCAAAGAACGCACGATGGGACAAATTTTAGACGGTCGTTTTCCAGAACGTGTTTTAGAAAAAGCCGTTGAACGTATGATTTCAAAAGGACCTCTTGGTCGTGATGTGATGCGTAATCTTCGTGTGTATCCTGGTCAAGATCATCCTCATGAGGCTCAAAAATTAGAAATTTTGGATGTGGCGTCTATGAACACAAAAAATAAAAGGAGATCAGCTTGAAAAATCTTAATTTAGATGAGTTGAAAACAGCTCTTCAACAACCCCAAGATGAACCATCAAAAGTTGTTGATGTTACTCAAGACGTACCTCTCAGAGAAAGGAAAGTTGATTCCTTAGGGCGTGCTTATGCGACGGGTAAAAGAAAATCTTCTATCGCACGTGTATGGGTAAAATCTGGAACGGGTAAGATTGTTGTCAATAACAAACTTTACAGCGATTATTTCGCCAGGTCCGTGTTACAAATGATGATCGATCAGCCGTTTAAAGTATCCGGAACATTATCACAATTTGATGTGATGTGCACAGTGAAAGGTGGAGGCCTCTCTGGTCAAGCAGGTGCCGTACGTCATGGTATCAGCGCAGCACTATGCAATTTTGATCCGTTTTTACGTCCATCTTTAAAACAACATCACTTTTTAACTCGTGATAGCCGCGAAGTTGAACGTAAAAAACCAGGTCGTCCCAAAGCACGTCGTCGTTTCCAATTCTCCAAACGCTAGGGTTTCTATGATCAAGCTGTCTCAAGCTTGTCTTGGTCCCGAAGAAGAAGCAGCCGTCATCAACGTTTTGCGTCATGACGGATATTTGGGAATGGGAAAAGAAACTATTGCGTTTGAAAAGGAATTAGAAACTTTTTTAAAAGACACGTCAAGCGGTTCTGTGTCACTATGTTGTTGCCACACGGGAACCGCGGCCCTTCATTTGGCGACCCAAGCTCTTGGGATTGGCCCTGGGGATGAGGTGTTGATTCCATCGATCACTTATATTGCATCGTTCCAAGCCGTAAGTGCGACGGGCGCAAAAGCTGTAGCTGTTGACATAGACCCCAACACTGGAGCGATTGATTTAAACAGCGCAAAATCTTTCATCACATCAAAAACAAAAGCCATCATGCCTGTTTTATATGCGGGCAGTATGCATATGGCAAACGATGTGTATGCTTTTGCAAAGGACAACGGACTTTATGTAATTGAGGACGCAGCCCATGGATTTGGCCAACCATTTTCATTTCATGACCATGTGGTCACCTGCATCAGTTTTGATAGCATTAAAAACATCACGTGCGGTGAAGGGGGTGTGGTATTTTCCCAAAATACACGTATTATCGAAAAAATTAAGGATCTACGACTCCTTGGGGTTGAAAAAGACTCTGATCAACGGGCCAAAGGCGGGCGGTCTTGGGATTTTGATGTAAAGGAGCAAGGATGGCGTTACCATATGAGTAATATCAACGCCGCCATTGGACGCGCCCAACTTAAAAAAATTCATTCGTTTTTAAAAAGACGCACAGATATTGTAAATCGTTATTTAAAGGAAATATCTCATCCAAGGATCCAAATGCTGAATATTGATTGGCGCGCTCCCCATATTTTCCCCATGCTATTTTTGGGAAACCGGGATCAATTCAGACAAGATTTACTCAAAGAAGGTATCGAAACAGGCGCCCACTACAAAGCCAACCATTTATTATCATTTTATAGAACGCCTTACGATTTAAAAGGTGCGGAGTTTTTTTC
This sequence comes from Alphaproteobacteria bacterium, assembly GCA_044355315.1. Taxonomy (GTDB): domain Bacteria; phylum Pseudomonadota; class Alphaproteobacteria; order JALRGP01; family JALRGP01; genus JALRGP01. Next base: position 7,554 of record JBIKYJ010000029.1, read on the forward strand.
TGAGCATGTGATGAGCCTCCCTCTTCATGTGAATTTAAGCGATGCGGACGTGAGTGCGGTGATTGAAAAAGTTCAAAAACTTTAAAAGAGTAAGGATAGGTTAAAAAGCCATCCATGGGAAGATGATTCGCGCCATTCATAATAAAACAAACCCCGCAGCGATTTGGAAAAATTTCCGAATAATGATTTTGTCAACTATGAAATCAAATAAATATAAAACATTTGCATTAAGGTTGTCCGAATGAGGGGGCTACTTTTACGTGACATATGTCATTGCCCACGCTGTTCCTTCGTAGACGGGAATCCACTCGACAGCTCTTTAAAAAATGGATACTCGTTGCCATGGGTATAGTAAGATGAGTAAAAAAATTAAAAACTCCAACAACCCTAATGAATTCCACTATACCAAAAAATAACTCTATCAGATTTTCTTTTGTTTTCCAAAAAAAATAATAGCACTGCTGATTAAAAAACATACGGGTACAGATATCATGGCATATTGATATGATTGCGCGTCATAGATACGAACGCCTTCTGCGTTGATTCCGCCAATCCATGTTAAATCTAAAATATGTCCCATCAGTGGTTGAAAAATGATTCCACCAATCATGACTATCGCATTGGTTAAAGCCATAGCTGTCCCGTTAAAATACGTAGGTGTTTTTTCTTTTGCCCAATTAAAACATAGGACTTGTGCCCCCATGGCAACTCCTGATAAAAACAAGAGTCCAAACGCATACATCAATGTTATATAACTAAAAAAAGGAACAGTCAGAAATAGGGTTGTTGATAATAATGATCCATACAAAATGACCCGATCAGTAGGTCTTTTTGTATTAATGAATTTGGGATAAATCATGCCACCAACAGCCATACCAATGCATATCATTGTTCCACCATAAGCAGCTGTGTGATTGTTAACGTTAAAAATATTTTTTAAAAAAGGCGTCATCCATAATTCACACAAAACAGACATAGGAACATACATTAGACATCCCACAATACCACACATGACCACCTTTGAATTTTGAAATAATACATATAATTCTTTCCACAAGTTATAGGATACTTTATTAACTTTATGACTTTTAATGCAACACATCGATGTAATTGTGACCACAATTCCAATGATACCCAAAATCATTGTGGTTCCCCTCCATCCATAGGTGGATACTAAATATGACAAGGGAGGGCCTGCAAAACATCCTCCAACAGTCCCAAGAGCATTAGTGAGCCCCGCCATTAATGCAAATTTAGAAGGATCAAATGAATCAATTGAAATTTTTAAACAACTAATAAAGGCGCACGCAGAGCCAGCTCCGATCAAAAAACGACTGATTTTAGCCACAAATAAAAACGATGTTGTGGAAAACAATAAAATTCCAAGGGTGCATATGGCCGATGATACTGTTATGATACGTTTAGCGCCAAAGCGATCAACCAATAATCCACATGGGATTTGAAGGGGAACGTATGCATAGTAATAAAGGGAGTTAAACCATCCCAAAGAAGTTGCCCCAACACCAAATGATTCCATAAGCTCATGAGTCATCACGCCTGTGGAAAATCTTAAAATGAGTTCATACATATAAAAAACTGAGGCAATCAACCAGGATAGCATGATATGAATAACTTAAACGAACTAAGTATAGTTTACACAGCAATTTTGATTTTAGACAAAATATTGTAACCTCTTACCAAAACGGGTAGACATAGTCCCATGATAAAATGATAAAAATCAGATTTACCCTAGATAAAAATGGATAAAGTCCTTGACCACCCTTTTGAATCAAATACAATAAATTATCATAAGATTGATCGTGCCTCAATGATGTATAAAAAATGGATGGAGATATTTTTGGATATTTTGTTAATCGAGCAAGGAAAAAGCCAAAATACTTTTTTATCGTATCGAAGAGATATTTTTGATTTTTTAAAATTCTTACAGAATGATAGTTTGAATGATGATAGTATTAAACTCTATATTTCTCATTTACAACATTCAAATCGTTCTATTGGAACAATCAACCGTCGTTTATCAAGTCTTCGTGCATTTTTTAAATTTCTAAAAAAAAATCAGCATGTTGAACACAATCCCTTAGACGACATATCAACGCTGAAAAAAATTCAAAAATTACCAAAAACTATGGAACAAAATGATATCTCTATATTGTTAAATTTTTTAAAAGAAGACAGCTCTCCTTCTTCAATCCGTATCCGTACCATTTTAGAGTTATTGTATGGATCCGGACTTCGAGTAACAGAGTTAGTGACATTAACAATGGATGCATTTTTTAAAGAAGACAATAGGATGTTTTTATTTGTCAAAGGAAAAGGGGATAAGGAGCGACTTGTTCCGATCCACCCTTGTTCTGAGACATCACTCAATCAATACATGTCTGTTCGTGGTGTTTTTTTAAAATATCCAAATCAACAAAAATGGTTATTCCCATCTAGAAGTCGTCATGGACATTTAACTAGACAACAGGTTTTTAATTTAATAAAATGCACGGCAAAAAATGTTGGATTAGAAGAAAAAAATATATCTCCACACGTGCTGCGGCATGCATTTGCAAC
>JBIKYJ010000030.1:0-10085 GCA_044355315.1 Alphaproteobacteria bacterium
ATGGCTCTTGTTCCAAATACCCAATTTTTATCCCCTCTTGTGGCCAAGCTTCTCCTCGAAATTCCGTATCAAGTCCCGCCATAATTTTAAGAAGGGTCGATTTTCCTGATCCATTAGGGCCGATAATTCCAATTTTGGCGCCCGGAAAAAAAGATAGCCATATGTTTTTTAAAACCTCTTTCCCAGAACTAAAGGTTTTACATAAATCTTTCATGACATAAATGTATTGATATGACATTTTATAAAAAATTTAAATAACTTAAAGCTAGTATAGCCGAATTATTGATTCTGATTTTAAAAGAAATTGCACTTAAAAATAAAGACTTTTATTGAAGAGTTTTTTTCTTTCAAATAAACTCTAATGCATCTGGAATAATAGATGGAGGAGGAGGGAGTGGGGCACTTTGTTTAGTTTGACGATGTTGATAATTCATCACCCTTAAAAAATGTTCTGCATGCTGCATGTAATATTCATAAGCAATACGGTCACCGTTACTTAAGGAATCCTTTGCCCAATTGACATAGCGGTCGTATTGTTGTTGAACATGATTACGTGAGCGCTGTTGTGTTTTCATCAATAATAATCTCCTGTGAGTGAAAATGTTGTTTTAATTAATTGTGTGTAAGAGGACCAAATCCACTATCAGAGCGAACCCATCCTTTGTATTGGCCAATAGATTTATGTTTAACATGGATAAAATACCAGGTACGATCTGTTTTAATAACAGTGGCAATCACACCTTTTTGTAGGTAAGCCAAAATTCGGCTATTTGGATGCGCCCGAGAGTAAAGAGGGATGCGATCCTTTGTGATATACACCGTTAGTTTTCCACTGAGCAAGCTTTTGTGTATCCATCCTATATCCCCATCTATATCCTGTATTTGTCTCCAATGATCGAATTCAGCAATGATTTTTAATGGCATCCCTGAACGCTTTAAAATCCATGTGATTGGATATTTCGTAGCTGGACCAATATGGACATTAGCCTGTGATGCTCTTAAACAAACAAAGCGTGGCAAAGGTAGGCAAAACAAACTTGGTATTAAAATTGTGGACAGAAATAATTTTCTAAGCATATCCATAAATTATTAAAAATTTTAAAAAGGGAGATTGACGTCTCCCTTATGAAAATCAACGTTTTATTTAACGCTGACTTTTGCTCCAGCTGATTCAAGTTGTTTTTTGACTTTGTCAGCTTCTTCTTTTGAAACGCCTTGTTTAACTGGTTTTGGTGCACCTTCAACAAGATCTTTGGCTTCTTTGAGCCCAAGGCCTGTGATTGCACGAACTTCTTTAATGATTCCAATTTTCTTATCATCTGGTCCAGGCTCAAGAATCACATCGAATTCTGTTTTTTCTTCCACAGCTGGTGCAGCTGCAGCAGCAACTGCGACAGGCGCAGCTGCACTGACACCCCATTTTTCTTCCAAATCTTTTGCAAGCTCAGCCGCTTCTAAAACGGTTAAAGAGGATAATTCCTCAACGATTTTTTCTAATCTATTAGACATCTGGTTTGATCTCCTTTTTCAAGTTAATTTGTATTTCCATAAGCACCGCACACACGTGCAAGTTGTGCAGCAGGTTCAAGAACAATTCTTGCAATTTTTGCAGCAGGTGCCGTAATAACACCAATGATTGTTGAGCGAAGCTCATCCAAAGATGGCAATAATGCCAACGCTTTGACTTCAGCAGCACTCAATATTTTCCCATCTAAGCATCCAGTAATAACTGATATTTCTTCACTTTTATCAATGAATGATATCAATATTTTTGCCGCAGCAATTGGATCTTTGGAATAAGAAATCACAGTTGGACCATTTAAAAAAGGACGTAATCCCTCCCACTTTGTTCCTTCAACCGCAATATCAAGAAGTGTATTCTTTACTACTTTAAAACAAGCTCCTCCTTGTCTCATCAAGGCGCGTAATTGGGTTGATCTTGACACAGACAAACCTTTTTGATGGGCAATGATCACCAAATTGGCGTCCCCCAACTCACTTGCGAACGATTGAACCAGATCTTCTTTTTCAAGACGATTCATAATTTATACTACTCCTTTTTAGTCTATGTAGGCAGTTTAACTTTATGAATTTATAAAGACCTACAGTCTTTGACATCTGGCATAACCAGAGTCCATTCTTTTAACCATTTTAAGATTAAAAGAAGATTTAAAGAAAGCATTACCTTTCTTAATAAGCACTATACCATAACTATTAATCGCTATCCAAATTTGTATGAGTTCAGGTGTGATTAAAAATTATGGGGGCTAAGCTGCCATATTTTTATCCCAGCTTTTAGTCGCACCCTCTTGTTACTCACCTGTTTTGAAAAATGCCGATGTTAACTTGTTATCAAAAATTTATTTTCAACACAAATGAATAATACGATCGCATAACATATCTACGGCATTTTGATCATGGGAAATAAAGATATAACTAATATCATTTGTTGATTGGATATCTTTGAGTAATCTCAAGATATCCCCTTGAACAGAATAATCCAACGATGATGTGGGTTCATCTAAAATCAATAGTAATGGGTTTAAAATGAGTGCTCTTGCAATACAGATACGTTGGCGTTGTCCTCCTGATAAATTGTATGGATATCTGGTTAAAAGATCTGTGGGTAATAAAACTTGACCTAAGATCGTATCTATTTTTTTTTGCCGCTCTGTTTGAGATAAATGCTTAAAATGAATCAATAATCCTTCTTCTAAGCTTTCTTGTATTGAAAACCGTGGATTTAAGGAACTGAGAGAATCTTGAAAAATCATTTGAATTAAGGGGCGAAAAGGTCTCATTTTTTTAAAATTAAGGTTTTTAAAATTATTTCCTTGAAAAATAATATCACCATGAGACGGTATGAGCTTTAAAATACTTTGGGCAAGAGTTGTTTTCCCAATACCACTGGGCCCCATTAAACCAACTGCTTCTCTATGATAAATTGTCATGTTTAAATCTTTGACTTGACCATAATAAGTTGAAAAATTTTTAAGCTCTAATAATATTGATGTCTTTTTTTGAGTAGGTGTTGGATTCTTTTTAAAAACATTTAACAAACGTTGTGTGTATGGGTGTTTAGGATGGTTCATCACTGTTAATGTATCACCTGATTCTACGCACTCCCCCTTTAACATCACCAAAAAGCGATTGCAAATTTGAGATACCAAACGAATATGATGACTGATTAGTATGACACTCATATCCTTTTGAATGGATAATTTTTTTAATAATTGGATCATATCATATTGATGGTGAGCGTCTAAGGCCGTTGTTGGCTCATCTGCAATCAGTAATTTTGGATGCGTTATCAAACTCATTGCCAAACAAATACGTTGACGCTGTCCCCCTGAAAATTGGTGAGGATAGTTATTCAACCTATCGATTCCCTCCTCAAAAGATACATCTTTCAAAATTGTGTGAAGGCGGTTGATTTTAGTAACATGATCCAAATGTGGATAATGATAATCCAATGGCTCTTGAATTTGTTGTCCAATGGTCATCAGTGGATTAAGGGCACTCATGGGTTCTTGGAACATCAAACACATGTCTTTACCTCTGCGCATGGGATGATCAAAGTGAATAGAGCCCGCTGTGGTTGCATTTTTAGGAAGCAACCCCATAACGGACAAGCCCGTTAAAGTTTTTCCAGAGCCACTTTCCCCAATAATTCCTAAAATCTCTCCTTTTTTGAGGCAAAATGATAAATGATCAACAACGACTTTTTCACAAAAAGAAATTCTTAGCTTATCAACGTTCAGCATTGTATTTTTTTGAAAATAGTGACATCAAACCAATCTTTTATTTTTTTGAAAAGATGTCCTGTTTGAATATTATCCATGGAAACCAAAGGGTACACATGATCTTTTTTGAAAGAAGGATGTTTTAAAATAACGTGGCCAATAACATCACCTTTTTTAATGGGTTGATCAACAATTTTGGGTGTATCAATAGACATGACTAAAGATTGTGAGCTGCCTTTTGTAAGGGTTATGTGGATATCTGCATTGGCTGCAACTTGTAAGGAGTTTTGATCGCCGTAAATGACAGGAATTGTTTTTAAAATATGGTCTTTTTTGAGAACTTGTTTCGTTTCATGGGTTGATAGTGTCCAATTTAATAAATCCATTCCAACGGACAAACGTTCATTCTCTGATGATAAACCATGAATCAACATCAAAATATGACGATTGTTTGTTTTAAATGTGGCTACAATTCCATAGCCACATTGCTTAGCATGACCAGTTTTAAGACCTTGGCATCCCACATTTTTCCACAAAAAGCGATTGCGATTAAATTGATTTTTAAATGACTTTTCCATGCACCATTGGGTGATTTGATCAAATTCCAAAATGGCCTTTTGACAAAGTAATACCATATCATAAGCAGTAGTGATGTGGCCGTCTTGAGGCAGCCCATTGGCATTTTTAAAGCATGTTTTTTTTGCCCCCATAGAGTGAGCCAAAATTGTCATTTCTTCACAAAATTTTTGCTCAGTTCCACTCATTCCTTCTGCTAATACTACGGCCGCATCATTACCCGAAATAATCAACAAACCCTTTAATAAGTCTTCTATACTCACTTTTTCGTCTTTATGAAGAAACATTTTTGTTCCTTCTAATAAGGTAGCTTGTGCTCCAACCGTTAATAACGTTGATAAAGACACATGCCCATCTTTAATTTTTTTAAGTACTAAATAGGCTGTCATAATTTTTGTCATAGAAGCCGGCTCCATTGGTTCATGGGCATTTTTCTCAAACAAAACATCATTTGACACTAAATCAATAACAATGGCTTGTTTTGCAAGAGTTGTGGGTAAAACATTTGAAAAAAGCCCCTGAATCATACATAAAAAAATTGCACATAAACGATGCATAGCAGTTATAGGTAGTAAAAACGATCACGTTGTATTATACCATTATTATTTCACCTTCTTTTTCAAAATTTTATGATCCTGTGAGTATGCATATAGATACCCACAGATCCTTATTTTTTTAAGACTCCTTAATTATTGCTTATCTTCTTTGCGATTATCTTCAGCATTATCTTCAACACCTTCAATATTCACGGGTTGAGGAATATAGGTGCCAATTTGAAGGTGATCTAGGATATCTTTAATCACTTTTTGATTTTCATTCCGTCTAACCTGTGCTTGTTTAGCAATTCTTGATAAACCAACAGCTACAACGCCAAGGGTTCCTGACACAAAAGCTGCTTTTTGGAAAATGGGTTCGAAAAATGCACAAATCGGCGCCGCAATCGCTAGTATATAACCTAAGTTCGCAATAGCTATTCCTGTGCTTTCCCAGTACTCTGATGAGGTGTATAAATTTGTCAATTTTCTTTGAGTTTGCTCATATGTGAGCATCTCAATCTTTGCTTTAAATTCGTAAAATGCTTCAGAATTATTTTGTGGACGGAGAGTATTTTTCATTTCCCGAGTTGCGATATCTCCCAAGAGAGGTTCGGTTATAGGAGAAACAAATCTATTTCTCACTTCTATTTTTTCTAAATCCGCTACCTCTATATCAATTAAATTTTTGAGCGGGATTGGTCTGATATTTTTATTTCCAATTGATGCATGCAGATCTTTGTTCAAGTCCGAGCTATACAACATAGGATTTACTACCAATGCGATTACAATAGACTTTAGCATAATAATATAACCTTCGTGTGATTTTAGCATAATAATATAACCTTCGTGTGATTACTGTTAATATCGTATAGGTTAATAGTTAAAAAATTATTAATTTTTCAAATTTTACATATCAAATTAAATTTTTGAAAAAAAATATTCCTTGATACAATGAAATATTCCATCAAAAGAATTGATCCTGTGCATACTCATATTATTGTTCGTGGGGCTAAAGAGCACAATTTAAAAAATATTGATGTGTCCATTCCAAGAAATGCTTTAGTTGTCATCACAGGTGTATCTGGATCAGGAAAATCATCTCTCGCCTTTGATACGATTTATGCTGAGGGGCAACGCCGTTATGTAGAAAGCCTGTCCACTTATGCTAGGCAATTTTTAGAATTAATGCCAAAACCCAATGTGGAATCTATTGATGGGCTCAGTCCTGCCATTTCTATTGAACAAAAAACAACGTCCAATAATCCTCGATCAACCGTTGCAACCATTACCGAATTGTACGATTATTTCAGGTTATTATTTGCAAGAATTGGTGTTCCACATTCTCCGGCAACGGGTATTCCCATCGAAGCACAAACGATCCCCCAAATGGTGGATCATATTTGTGCTCAGGCAGAAGGATCAAAATGGCTATTATTATCCCCCATCATTCAATCGCGAAAGGGAGAACATAAAGCAGAGCTCGAATCACTTAAAAAACAAGGATTTCAAAGGGTTTTTATTGACGGAATCCCTTATGATATAGATGATTTACCTGAACTTAAAAAAAATGTTGTCCACACCATTGATGTTGTTGTGGATCGTTTGGTCATTAAAAAAGATGATGCTTTTAATGAACGGTTGGTTGGATCATTGGAATCAGCTCTTAGCTTAAGCCATGGTCTTGTGGTTTTAAAATCTTTTGACAGCGAAGAAAGTCATACCTTATCATCTCGGTTTTCTTGTCCCGTCAGTGGATTTTCTTTAAAGGAAATGGAGCCGAGGTTATTTTCATTTAATGCCCCTTACGGAGCATGTGAAACATGTAAAGGTCTTGGGATGGAGGCTAGTTTTTCAAAAGATCGTATTGTTGATCCAAAAAAAACACTGCAAGAAGGGGCTATTTTACCGTGGTGCCGCGAAAGTATATATACAAAGGATTATTTTGCTGCTATTTACGAAGGATTACTGAAACATTTTGAATTAAAAGATCAACCTTTTGAACATTTTCCCATTGCATTCCAAGATGCGATTTTATATGGAACGACTGATCCAATTGCCATTCAATTTGATTTTTACAAAAATAAAAAACCGTTTGAAGGGGTCGTTAATTACTTAAAGCGTAAATGGCTAGAATGCGACAGCGAATCATTTCGTGAATTTTTAAATTCATTTCAAGAAGATATCCCTTGTCCATCTTGTCACGGTATGCGATTAAATGAGCAAGCTTTATGCGTTAAAATTCAGGGGCTTCATATTGGGGAAGTATGTCTTATGTCTATTGAAAAAGCCTTGGATTTTTTTGATAGTCTCACTTTATCGCCTCAAAAACATGCTATTGCTGATCGTATTTTAAAAGAAATCCTCTCAAGGCTGCATTTTTTGGTGAATGTGGGATTAAATTACTTAACATTAAACCGTTACGCTGGAACTTTATCGGGAGGAGAAAGTCAACGCATTCGATTGGCATCACAATTGGGATCTCAACTCACCGGTGTATTGTATGTATTAGACGAACCGTCTATTGGTTTACATCAACGGGATAATGACAGATTGTTAGAGACGCTCAAAGATTTACGTGATTTAGGAAATACCGTGATTGTGGTGGAACATGATGAAGATGCCATTAAAATTGCTGATTATGTGATAGATATGGGGCCACAGGCAGGGATTCACGGAGGAACTGTCATTGCAGAGGGACTTGTATCAGATATTTTAAAAAATCCAAACAGTATTACTGGTGCCTACCTTAGTGGCCGTGAATCTATTAATGTGCCAAAAATATTAAGATCTGGAAATGGACAATTTTTAAAAATTATTGGGGCCAAACATAACAATTTAAAAAATATTAACGTCGATATTCCCCTTGGGACATTGACATGTGTCACTGGTGTGTCAGGGAGCGGTAAGTCTTCCCTTGTGATTGACACGTTGTACCAAGCACTCCATCGTCATTTTCACGGGGGGCGTGACCATGTAGGTGCCCATGATCGCATAGAAGGATTGGATTATATTGACAAAGTTATTAACGTGGATCAATCTCCCATTGGACGAACCCCTCGTTCTAATCCGGCTACCTATGTTGGATGTTTCACCCCCATTCGTGAGTGGTTTTCAAAACTTCCAGAAGCCTCAGCGCGTGGCTATTCACCCGGGCGGTTTTCTTTTAATGTTAAAGGGGGGCGATGTGAATCGTGTCAAGGTGACGGGGTCATTAAAATTCCTATGCATTTTTTACCGGATGTTTACGTAAAATGTGATGGATGTGACGGAAAACGCTATAATCCATCCACCCTTGATATTGTGTATAGAGGCCATTCCATTTCGGATGTGTTAGATATGACGGTAGACGAGGGAGCAGAGTTATTTAAGGATCATCCTTCAGTTATCTCAAAACTGAAAACATTACAAGACGTGGGTCTTGGGTATATTCATATTGGTCAAGCAGCGACCACGTTATCGGGAGGTGAAGCGCAGCGCGTTAAATTATCTAAAGAACTTTCAAAACGCTCAGGTGATAAAACTATGTATATTTTGGATGAACCCACGACGGGTCTTCATTTTGCGGACGTCAAAAAATTATTGGAAGTCCTTCATAAATTGGTCGACAAAGGTCACACGGTGGTTGTCATTGAACATAATTTAGATGTCATTAAAACGGCAGATTATATTATTGATATTGGCCCCGAGGGAGGTATTCAAGGAGGTAAACTCCTTGTCCAAGGCACACCTCAACAGATTGTTAAATGCAAGAAAAGTTATACTGGTCAGTATTTGAAACACAAATGTTTGTGAAGAATGATTCAACAAATAATGATGAATCCGAGACGAACCCATACAGAAGCTTTTATGCGCCCACAGATCCATGTCATACTGGCATGAGAATGGTAAAACAATAATGGCATTTGGATAGTTATAGCGCAAAAGATATTCAAGTCTTAGAAGGTTTAGAGCCCGTCCGCAAACGCCCAGGAATGTATATTGGTGGTGTTGATATTATGGCTTTGCACCATTTGGTGAATGAAATTTTAGATAATTCCATGGACGAAGTATTGGCTGGCTTTGGAAAATCTATTGAGGTGACCTATCAATCTGATGGATCCATTCGAATTTATGATGATGGTCGTGGTATTCCAACCGATGAACATCCAAAATACCCCGGGAAATCAGCCCTTGAAATTTTAATGACAACTCTTCATTCCGGAGGAAAATTTGACAAAGGTGCTTACAACCAATCAGCAGGACTTCATGGGGTAGGTTTAAGCGTTGTCAATGCCTTGTGTGATCATTTGATTATTGATGTATGGAGAGAGAAACACCATTGGCGTCAAACCTATTCAAAAGGTCATGTCACCTCTTCACTGATCAAAGAAGAATTATCTTATTTTAAACGTGGAACTGCGGTGATATTTCACCCAGATCCTGGCATTTTTGGTAATTTATCCTTTGATCCATCGATTGTGTTCGAGCGCATTCAAGCCAAAGCTTATTTATTTAAGGTCAAAATTAAATGGATTTGCGAGGTTAAAGATGACCGTGTTCCAAAAAAAACAACCATTTTTTATGAGAACGGGTTAAAAGATTACCTTAAAAATCTTGTTGATCTTGATGATAATGACATGTTTTGTGGTGAATTTAGCTTTTTAAATACTCATAAAATTGAATGGGCGTGTGTTTTTGATGATGATATAGCCCCTGCACTTTATTCTTACTGTAATGGTGTTTTAACTCCCATGGGAGGTACTCATGAGACCGCATTTCGTCAAGGTATTTTAAAAGGGTTTCGTTTGTATGGTGAAAAAATGAATGAGAAAAAAATTGGATCCATCACTGCGGATGATATTTTTTCCATGTCAAAAGCCATCATATCGTGTTTTATTGAAGATGCTCAATTTCAAGGTCAAACAAAAGACAAGCTTTTATCTGCGCATATTTCAAAGCCAATTGAAAATGGTATTGGGACTCAAATTATGAATTTTTTGACTAAAAACCCCAACTATTCTGACGGAATTATCCAAAAAATTTTAGACCGATTGGACCAACGTCTCAGCCAAAAAACGGTATCTCGTTCATCCGCCACAAAGCGTTTACGATTGCCTGGGAAATTAACTGATTGCACTACTAAAGACGTTCAAGACAGCGAATTATTTTTGGTAGAAGGAGATTCTGCTGGGGGATCAGCTAAACAAGCCAGAGATCGGCGCACTCAGGCCATTCTGCCATTAAAGGGAAA
>JBIKYJ010000100.1:0-2699 GCA_044355315.1 Alphaproteobacteria bacterium
TTTTGTTTGAATGCTTGGACTTGACATTGTGCTAGGCTTATTAATTACGAGGTTTTTTTGAATTATGACTAATGTTTTGCATATTTGTTCAGGTTTTTCTAAAACGAAATTATATAAGGAACTCATTATAGAGCTTTCTAAAAAAGGAATTAAGCAGACGGTATATGTTCCAGTGAGATCAATTTCAGAAGTAGGTAAATTCGATATTACTGAAATTGATAATGTCAAAGTAATTTATTCACATATTCTATCCTTTAAACATAGATTGCTCTATAAATTAAAAATAAAGACGGTTTTAACTGATATCGAAAAAAAAGTTAATTTAACAATAATTGACATTGTTCATGCTCATTTTTTATTTACTGATGGAGGTGTAGCATATAAAATTAAAACAAAATATTCAATCCCCTACGTAGTAGCAATTAGAAATACAGATGTAAATGTATTTTTTAAATACATGCTACATCTTAGGGTTTTTGGTCGTAAAACAATAAAGGCGTCAAAGAAGATTGTTTTTATAACACCAGCATATCAGTCTTTATTAGTAGAAAGATATGTTCCAGAAAAATTTTCAAAAAAGGTTGTAGATGCATCAATTGTTCCTAATGGTTTGAGTCCACTTTGGCTTGAGGATGCTACAATTAGCTATGTGCAAGCATTAGTTCCTCTAAAATTATTGTATGTAGGTGATTTTTCTAGAAATAAAAATGTTATTCAGTTACTTAAAGTAATTAAGAATTTTTCACAAAGAATGGATGTTGAACTGACCTTAGCAGGCGGTGGGGGTAATTATCATGAAAGTGTACTAAATTTTTTGAAACGACAAGAATTTGGATTTGCAAAATACATCGGTCGTGTGGAAGGAATACCTGCTATGAAACAACTCTATAGCCAGCATCATATTTTTATCATGATTAGCAAATTAGAAACATTTGGGCTTGTGTATTTAGAGGCAATGAGTCAAGGCTTACCGGTTGTTCATACTGCAGGACAAGGCATCGACGGCTACTTTAAAAATAGTAGCTTTGCAATTCCGGTTAATCCAAATTCAGAAAGGGATGTTATCAATGCGATTGAAAGAATTTTAAACAATTATGAAATTGCTAGTAATGAAGCAAGAAAGGCTTCAAAGTCTTTTTTGTGGGATGAAATAGCTAATTCATATTTAAAAATTTATAAATTTTAAATAAACTAAATTTTAAATAAACTAAATGAGAGAAATTAAATTTGCTATTATCGGTTGCGGTCGAATAGCGCAAAGACATGCTGAGCATATTTCGAATAATGGAATCCTAAAGGCAGTAGCCGATATTGATTTTGCAAAGGCTTTAGAGTTAGGTGAGAAATATAGCGCAACTTCATATAATAGCATTGATGCGCTTCTTGCCAATGAAAAAGATTTGAATGTTGTTTCTATATGTAGTCCCAATGGTTTGCATGCCGAGCATTCAATAAAAAGCCTAGACGCCGGTTTTCATGTTTTATGTGAAAAGCCTATGGCCATTAATGTACATGACTGTGGAGAAATGATTAAAGCCGCAGAACGAAACAATAAAAGACTTTTTGCAATAAAACAAAACCGTTTTAACCCTCCTGTTGCAGCTGTAAAAGCAGCAATAGATGAAGGGAAGTTGGGCAAGATTTACAGTATCCAATTAAGCTGTTTTTGGAATAGAAATGAGGATTATTACAAGAATTCCTGGAAGGGCACAAAAAATCTTGATGGAGGAACTCTTTATACACAATTTAGTCATTTTATAGACCTTTTGTATTGGATCGTAGGTGATGTGAAACGCGCGCATACAATTACCGGAAATTTTGCACATCAAGACATTATTGAATTTGAAGACACTGGTGTTGTTGCCTTGGAATTTCACAATGGCACAATTGGGTCGATAAACTATACAGTAAATAGTTTCGGTAAAAACATGGAAGGTTCGTTAACTATTTTTGGAGAAAAAGGAACTGTAAAGATTGGAGGGCAATATTTGAATGAATTGGAATATCAAAATATTCAAGATTTTGAATTTAAGGATTTACCCGTTGGAAACACTGCCAACAATTACGGACAATATCAAGGTTCAATGTCGAATCACGATAGAGTATACGAAAATCTTGTAGATGTTCTCAATAATGGGAGCGCTATATCTACAAACTCATTTGAGGGCTTGAAAACCGTTGAAATGATTGATAAGATCTATTCATCGGCAATTAACAAATAACCTAATAACATGGAGCCTAAATTTCATAACGCTGGTATTAAGGATGTCGATTTTGGGGAAAATATTACCATTGTTAACCCCGTAAACCTTTATGGTTGCACCATTGGTAACAATTGTTTTATCGGTCCATTTGTTGAAATCCAGAAAAAAGTTTCCATTGGTAACAATACCAAGGTTCAGTCTCATAGTTTTATTTGTGAACTTGTTACAATTGGAGATCATTGCTTCATCGGTCATGGTGTGATGTTTATCAACGACTTATTTTCGGGAGGAGGACCGGCAATGGGAAATCAAAGTTTGTGGAAGTCTACTGAAATTGGAGACAATGTATCAATCGGAAGTAATGCGACCATTTTACCCGTGTCGATTTGTTCAAATGTAGTTATAGGTGCAGGTACCGTAGTGACAAAAAACATTACAAAACCGGGAATTTATATTGGTAATCCGGCAAAATTTTTAAGATCAATCTAAACAAAT
>JBIKYJ010000031.1:0-9966 GCA_044355315.1 Alphaproteobacteria bacterium
TCAAATCTTTCTTGAAGACTCATCACTGTGTTATCAGGATCATTTTTATAAGCGTGTTCAAATGTTTCGCTTGAAATTGCAGGAAATTCATGAATCCATAAAAACAATCCTTTGGCACTATCAAATTTTTTATTATCCATCAGATGTTTCTCGAAATTTAAGAGCGTTTGTTGAAAATTTTTATAAAATTTTTTGTATTTATTCAATGTCGATTCTCTAAATTCTGTCTCGAATTTAAATTTATTAGTTTGTTGTTGATCTTCAAGTTGTTTACTTAAAAATGTCAAAAAAGCTCGTCTTTTCGGATCTAAAAGTCCATGAATCAAATCGTGAGCATACATCATGGCAGGTGTCATTTGGAAACCATGAACCACTGAATTTTTTTTAGGAAGCGCTACTAAAAAAATATCTTGAATGGTGGCACGTGTTAGGGTGCCAAACCCCATCGTTGACACGCCATCAACGGGGAAAAATAAAAAAGGTAAATGTTCCTCTGTTGTTAAACTAATGAAAGATGATTTTTTTTCGTAATTGTGTGAAAAGTCTAGTCCTTCTAATAAAAAAGGACTATTGTATGTCATGGGTTTTTCAGGATTTATGGCATAGTCAATCCAATTTGAAGGAGCAAGGCTTGATGACAGTCCAATGCTATAATTTTTTTGATCTTCTGTAAATTCATTGTTACCGCGAGCCGCCGCGATCACTGCAAAATAACGACCTACACTATAATGTAAATCTTTTGATTCAGTCATATGTTCCCTATTGTTCTCTAAAAAATTTAAAAATTTTTTTTGAGTGTCACTTAGGTTTTCATTTTCACGAAGATCGCTATTAAGGATTGTTGCTTTACGAATATCGTAATTACAAGATTCTGCTTCACTTAATGCCTCGATTTTTCTTGTAAATAAAAGTGAATTATGTGTTTCTTGGGATGCTTCCATTGATACAGACACGGATGCGGTGGCAGCGCTCAAAATGATTGATGCTAATTTTAAATGTAGTATAAGTTTCACATTTCTATTTTAGACCATTATATCTTTAAGCGCAAAAAATTTTTTCTATTCGCCTGAGACCGGTTGTGACGTTGTATGAATTTAATCCGGAGCCTTAATACTTTAGGTAAAAGGGGCTGATTACCATTATAAAAGTAAAATTTGATATATTTAAAATAAATATCTACATCAACCATGCTAAGTTTAAATTCTGCAGATATTAGCAAGTCTATTCAGGTGTTAAATGAATTGTTAGCCAACACCTATGCATTGTATTTGAAAACACAAAATGCTCATTGGAATGTTCAAGGCGAGTCATTTCATATGTTACATGTGTTATTTGAATCTGAATATCAATCACTTCAAAATGCTATTGATGACATTGCGGAGCGCATTAAAATTTTGGGTGGCGTGATCGAAGCATCCTTTGAAAAATTTCATGAAAAATCTGGTGTTACAGAAAATCTCAGCGACTATAGAGGTATCAATGTTTTAAATACCCTTGCCAAGGATCATGATTGTGTGATCTTTTTGATAAGACGTCTGTTAAAAAAATTAGAACAGTCTTTGGATGATGGAACCAAAGATCTGCTTGTGTCGCGTTTAAAAGATCATGAAAAGACATATTGGTTTTTAAACAGCCATTTGAAAGGTTAGTTATTATGGAAAATAACAATTTTTTATTTTTCGAGTATGATATTCCTATGATTTTGGATGATATTTCTTCCGTCGCCATTGATACGGAAGCCATGGGTTTATCATTGCATCGTGATCGTTTGTGTTTGGTGCAGTTACATAAAAATGACGGTGCAACATATCTGATTCATTTTCCAAAACCTATTTTTGATCAATCACCCAATTTAAAAAACATCTTAAAAAATCCTAAAATATTGAAAATTTTTCATTATGGACGTTTTGACATGGCCATTTTAATAAAAAGTTTTGATACGAAAATAAATAATGTTTTTTGTACAAAAATTGCTTCTCGTTTGGCAAGAACTTTTACCGACAAACATAGTTTGAAGGATTTATGTAAAGAATTATTAAAGGTGAACATAGAAAAAAATGAACAAACCTCTGATTGGGGTGGGGAATTAAATCAAAAACAACTCAAATACGCGGTCAATGATGTGCTTTATCTTCATCAAATTAAAGATCTTTTACAAAAGATGTTGGAAAGAGAAGATCGTTTAGATATAGCCCAAGCATGCTTTGATTTTTTACCAACTCGTGCTTATATGGATATTGTGGCTGGAGAGAATTTTGATGTGTTTCCTTATAAAATTTTAAGGTCATAATATCTTGCTATGCAGTTAGCATTGATCAAAATGATGCTGAAAGAACCCGTTTGTAACTGGGATCCTTGGTGTTTAAAGGCCTATTCAGATGATGATTTGATCATTATACGCAGACGTTTTCCAACTTCAGTTCATATGATTGGTTATTTTTTAAATCAACCCATTGTTTTGTCTCATGAATCATTACAAAGGGACATGTTTGATAGTGGCGCCCATTATTTGGAATTTTTTTATAAACATTTAAGAATTGTCAGAAAAATATGGGAACATTGTCTATCATCCTTATCAATGGCTGTGTTCTTATATGAAAGATTTCTCGGCATTTTTAAATACATTGAACTATCTAAATCTTGGACCTATTATCAAAAAACAACAGTTGATTTCATCATTGTCACCATAGATTTGATTAAAAGCGGTGATATCCATGTGGCTTTGATGGCATGGGATCAACGTTGTCAAGATGTATGTTCTTAATATATGATTGCGCTTTTTCAACCAGAAATTCCTCAAAATACTGGCACTATTATTCGCACATGTGCATGTTTTCATATACATGTCCATTTAATTGAGCCATTGGGATTTTCAATGTCTGATAAATATTTAAAAAGATCAGCCATGGATTATCATGAGTTGGCATATGTCAAACGTCATCCAAGTTGGGAAGATTTTGTGAGATCGACAGAGTCCAACCGGTTGGTTTTGGTTGATGTAAAGGGGGAATCTTCTTACATTGATTTTGCCTATCGCCCCCATGATCTGTTTATTTTTGGAAAGGAAAGTTCTGGCATTCCGAAAAGCATTTTTGATACGATACCAAATCGTATATCTATTCCTATGCAAGCTGGCAGATCTCTTAATTTAGCAATCAGTGTTGCGATGATTATAAGTCAAATTCAAAAATTTAAGATCTTACCCGAAACGATTCGAAATTTATAATTTTTGCTGAAAATTATAAATTGATCAGGTCTAATGGATCTAGACTTTTACAAAGATAGATTTTTTTCAAGCCAATGGATCGTGTAGTCCCCTTTTTGTACGTCTTCCTTTGACAGCAACCATTGGTGTAACGGGATGGTAGTTTTAATGCCATCAATGACATACTCACGAAGTGCACGCTCCATGATGTTGAGCGCTTCTTCTCGGTCTGTGCCATAAGTAATCAGCTTAGACACTAAGCTATCGTAATGAGGGGGGATGGAATAGCCATTATACACATGACTATCGACGCGAACTCCCAATCCTCCAGGCGCATGGTATGTTGTGATTTTTCCAGGTGATGGCATAAAGTTGTGAGGATCTTCTGCATTAATACGACATTCAATGGAGTGTCCACGGATGACAACATCATCTTGAGAAAATGACAATGGGCGACCACTTGCCACAAATAGCTGTTCTTTGACGAGATCAATACCTGTAATCATTTCCGTAATAGTGTGTTCAACTTGTAGACGTGTATTCATTTCCATGAAAAAAAATTCACCGTTTTCATATAAAAATTCTAATGTTCCAACGCCTCTGTAAGCTAATTTTTTAATTGCTCCACGAACCGTTGACATTAATTTTTCACGTTCTTTGTTAGATAAGGCTGGGGAAGGGGCTTCTTCAAATACTTTTTGATGGCGTCTTTGTAATGAACAATCACGTTCTCCTAAGCACACCACATGACCATGATGGTCTGCGATAATCTGAACTTCAATATGACGGGGTTGTTTTAAATACCGCTCCATATAAATACCGTCATTTCCAAAATTTGCTTGGGCTTCGGCGCGTGCCAGCTTCATATTCAATAACAAATCTTCATTGTTATGAGCAACTTTCATTCCTTTCCCCCCCCCTCCAGAGGTTGCTTTTATCAAAATTGGATAGCCAATAATTTTTGCCTGGATAAGCGCATCTTCCTCACTTGTAATGCCGTTTGGTGTTCCGGGAATAACAGGAATACCCAAGTCTATCATCGTTTGTTTGGCTGTAATTTTATCTCCCATTATTTGAATGTGATATGGTGACGGACCAATAAATGTCATTCCATGATCTTCGACCATCTTGGCAAAATCTGCGTTTTCAGATAAAAATCCAACCCCTGGATGAATCGCATCGGAATTAGTAATATCTGCAGCACTGAGTATCGACAAAATGTTTAAATAACTGTCCCTTGATGAGGGGCCGCCAATACATACACTTTCATCTGCTAGGAGAACATGCTTCGAATAGGTGTCGGCTGTGGAATGAACGGCAACGGTTTTGACTCCAATTTCACGACATGCACGCATGATCCGCAATGCAATTTCACCTCTGTTGGCAATTAAAATTTTGGAAAAAGGTGGAATCATGATAGTTCAAAAAGTGGAGTTCCAAATTCGACGGGTTGGCCGTCTTGAATCAAAATACTGATAATTTTTCCAGATTTTGGTGATTTAATTTGATTCATGACTTTCATTGCTTCGATAATAACAATATTTTGTCCTTCTTGCACATGATCTCCTACACGTACAAAAGGCACGGAGGATGGATCTGGAGCTAAATAAGCCGTGCCAACCATAGGAGAGTTAATAGTATTTTTGTTGGTTGATTGTACTAAATCGACAGGAGAGGGTACATTGGAAGACGATGATATCCCAGAAGAAGGCGATGCATGAATAACGGTACGTTCTTTTTTAACGCGAATACGACGACCTTGATCTTCATATTCAATTTCGCTTAGATCTGTTTGATTTAAAATTTCAGCGAGACGTTCAACGGCTTTTTCATCAATAACAAAAGGTGTGCTCATGAGCCCTACAACAATTCTAGTCTACAATAGATTAACTGGTATCACCCACTTTAATCAAACTGTATGTCAGAGTACATCAACTGATACAGTTTTTTAAACATATTAAAACATGTTACTATTATACGGGACTATGGTTGGGCAATCGCTGTTATTAACAGAGGAAAGTCCGGGCTCCACGCAAACAATAGAGCTGGATAACGTCCAGCGAGGTTCGTACCTTAGGGAAAGTGCCACAGAAAATAAACCGCCTGAAAAGGTAAGGGTGAAATGGTGCGGTAAGAGCGCACCGCATTTTTGGTAACAAAAATGGCATGGCAAACCCCTCTTGGAGCAAGATCAAATAGGAAAAGATCAGCTGACGCTGGGATGGTTTGCAATCTTATATCTTTTCGGGTCAGATCGCACGAGGTGATGGGTAACCATCATCCCAGATGAATGATTGCCCAAGAGTTTTAAAAACTCTGGACAGAACCCGGCTTATAGGCCGTAGTCTTTTCTAATTATGTTTTGAACTCATGCGAAATTATGCCCAAAAATCTGATTGATGTACAATGACATAAGTTTAAAGTGATTTTATCTCATGTCAAAAGATAATATTTATAAACGGGCACTCGCTTATCATTCTCAAGAACCTTACGGGAAGTTATCAATTGTTCCGACCAAATCTTTACTGAGTCCCAATGATTTGGCTTTGGCGTACAGTCCAGGTGTCGCAGAACCATGCCGTCAAATTGAAATAGATGGTGTTGCGGCTGCTCGTCGTTATACAGCTAAAGGCAATCTTGTTGCTGTGATTTCAAATGGAACAGCTGTCCTTGGGCTTGGTGATATTGGTGCTCTTGCATCCAAACCTGTTATGGAAGGAAAAGCCGTTTTATTCAAAAAATTTGGAGGCATTGATGCATTTGATATTGAAATTAATGAAACAGATCCACAAAAATTAGTTGATATCATTGCATCTTTGGAGCCAACGTTCGGTGGCATTAATTTAGAAGACATCAAATCTCCGGAATGTTTTTATATTGAAAGCGAGCTTAAAAAAAGGATGACTATCCCTGTTTTACATGATGATCAGCACGGGACGGCTGTGACCGTGGCGGCTGCACTGTTAAATGCATTGGAAATCACAGGAAAAGACATTTCCCAAGTTACATTGGTGGCATCTGGCGCAGGAGCAGGTGGTATTGCCTGCTTAAATTTATTAATCGATTTGGGTTTGAAGATTGATCATATTTTGTTATGCGACAGCAAGGGCGTGATTCATGATCAGCGGGATGATGTCATTTCCCTTGACGCGTCCAAACAACCATTTATCCGTCAAACACATGCAAGAACGTTGCAAGATGCGATGATCGGAGCCGATATCTTTTTAGGATTATCTAAAAAAGGATTGGTCTGCGGTGACATGGTTAAGTCAATGGGGCCAAAACCGATTGTTTTTGCTTTGGCTAACCCGGAACCAGAAATATTACCAGAGGACGCTTATGCAGCCAATCCTGATGTCATTATGGCTACAGGACGTTCCGATTACCCAAATCAGGTCAATAATGCCGTATGTTTTCCCTATATTTTTAGAGGAGCATTGGACGTTGGGGCCAAAGAAATTAACCAACATATGAAAATTGCGTGTGTTAAGGCTATTGCAAATCTCGCCAAAGCAGAAGCCACCGAGGAAGTTTTAAAGACCTACGGTCATGATCTGCCATTATTTGGAAAAGATTTTTTGATTCCTAAGCCATTTGATCGTCGTTTGTATGTAGAGTTATCATTTGCGGTTGCCAAGGCCGCCATCGAATCGGGTGTGGCTACAATTGAATTAGATTTGAATGAGTACTATAAAAAACTGTCTTCTCATATCCAAGAGCATGGTATTTTAATGCGCCCTATTTTCAATATTGCTCAAAGAAAAAGCAAACAAGAGGTCAGGATTGCATTTTGTGAAGGTGAAAGCGACCGTGTCCTTCAGGCCGTTCAGATGTTGCAATCTGATAATTTATGCAAAGCCGTATTAATTGGGCGCCCCAATATTATTGAGGAGAGATCCAAAAGTTTAGGCATTAATCTTCAAAATGTGGAAATCGTCAATCCTCAACAAGATGATCGCTTTCATTTATATTGGTCAACTTATCACAAAATTTTTGAAAGAAAAGGTATTAGTGAAAAACTGGCAAAATCAATGATTTGTCACACACCGACAGCCATTGGCAGTTTGATGGTTCACCTCAAGGACGCTGATGCAGTCATTTGCGGTGTAGAGGGACGATTTATTGATCACGTAAAACAAATGCGACCGATCTTAGGATCCGACAGAGAGCATATCAAATGTGCAACTTTATGTGGAGTTGTGATTGAATCTATTGGTGATAGTCAAACCTATTTTATGGCTGACCCTTATGTCAATATTGATCCAACACCCGAACAATTGGTTGATATTATTTTACTAAGCGCCCAAAAAATCAAAGATTTCGATATTAAACCAAAGGTGGCCTTGCTCTCCCATTCAAATTTTGGAACATCCAACCACCCATCTGCCATAAAAATGCGTGATACACTAAAAATTTTAAATTCAATGAAAATTGATTTTGAGGTAGATGGAGAAATGCACGGTAATACGGCCTTAAGTGAAGTCGATCGTTTGAAATATGTATCAAACTCACCACTGAAAGGAGGAGCAAATTTATTAATTTTTCCAAATATTGATGCGGCTCACATTACTTTTACCACCATGAAATCATTACCTGGTGCTCAAGCCATTGGTCCAATAATGCTTGGATTAAAAAGAATTGGCCATATTATGTCGAATTCGACAACCAGTCAAGGAATTTTTAACATGGCCGTGATGTGTGTTCAAGAATTTTTCAAACAACATTCTCAGTAAAAAATAGAAAAATTAAGGACAATATCATGCAGTCTGGTTATGGTGGAGCCGTACCCACCATAACCAAAGAACTCTATTGCACAATGTGATTGCCTTTTAAAAAGGTACGGCCAATTGAGTAATAATGAAACCCAACCATCTCATCAGGTTTGTAGATATTTCTAAAATCAAAAAAGAATTTTTGATTGAGTAATGTCTGAACATGTTCTAAATCCAATGATCTAAATTCATTCCATTCCGTTAAAATAGCCACCCCATCACATCCATGAATGGCGTCATAGGCATTTTGATAAAAACTGACCTTAGGGTCATTAAATGGCAATTCTCGCTCGCACCCTTTGTAATATAAAGGATCATAGATCTGTACATCAATACCGTGGCTGAGCAGTTTTGGAACAATTACCAAACTCGGGGCATCCCTTAAATCATCCGTATTGGGCTTAAATGTGATTCCCAAAATAGCTATTTTTTTCGCATGAGGACAATGGGTGATGATACGGTCCACCATACCTAATTTCCGCTCATCATTAGACGTAATCACGGATTCAATGATCGTTGAAGGGGTACCCAAATCTTTAGCCGTTTTGGCAAGGGCAAGCGTGTCCTTTGGAAAACATGACCCCCCATATCCAGGGCCCGCATGGAGGAATTTTCGACCAATACGTCCGTCCAGTCCCATGGCCTTGGCAATGTCTTGAACATTCGCGCCTGCCTGTTCACAAATATCAGCCATCTGATTAATAAATCCAATTTTAACAGCCAAAAACCCATTAGATGCATATTTTGAGAGTTCTGATGTCTTAATATCAGTGACGACAATTGGGGTTTCAATCAAATAAAGTGGGCGATAAAGTTGTCGCAGTATTTTTTCAGATCGCTCGTTGTCAACGCCAATAACAACCCGATCTGGACGCATAAAATCAGAAATCGCAGAACCTTCTCGTAAAAACTCAGGATTTGATGCGACATCGAAATCAACACCTACTTTTAAATCAGGGCGTTCTTTTTCGATAATGTCTTTGATTTTATGGGACGTTCCTAAGGGAACAGTTGATTTTGTCACAACGACTGTATAAGATGTCAAATGTTTTGCAACATCTTTAGCGGCTTCAAACACATACGTTAAATCGGCTGCCCCATCATCATGGGACGTAGGTGTTCCAACCGCAATCATGACAATATCACTCTCCACAACGGCGTCCTTGATATCTGTTGAAAAATCAAGGCGATTTTTTTTGTAATTATCAAGAACAAGGCTGTCTAATCCTGGTTCATAAATCGGAATAATACCTTTATTTAAATCCTCAATACGGCGAGGATTTTTGTCCATACATACAACATTAAAACCAAATTCTGAAAAGCATGCTCCGCTAACCAAACCAACGTACCCGGTTCCAACCACGCCTATTTTCATTTTTTATGTCTTTAAAATATCTAGATCATCTTAATTTTTTTTACAATTTTCTGCAAATATGTATTGCTGATACAATAATCTTAAGGATTATAAATAATCGCGATCATCATGAGTAAAACAAGAGATGAATCAGATAGAAAAAAAGCCTTAGATGCAGCATTAACACAAATTGAGCGATCCTTTGGAAAAGGATCTGTTATGCGTCTTGGGCAAAGAGAACAAGCTATCGAAGCCGACACAGTATCGACAGGGTCACTAGGGTTAGATATTGCGTTGGGGATTGGGGGGTTGCCAAAGGGTCGTATTGTCGAAATTTATGGACCTGAATCCTCCGGGAAAACCACCTTAGCATTGCATGTAGTCGCTCAGGAGCAAAAAAATGGTGGTACGTGCGCCTTTATTGACGCAGAGCATGCTCTTGATCCGTCCTATGCCAAACGTTTAGGTGTTGATCTTGATTTATTATTGATCTCTCAACCTGATACGGGCGAACAAGCTTTAGAGATTGCCGATACAATGGTTCGAAGTGGTGCCGTAGATGTGTTAATTATTGATAGTGTCGCCGCCTTGGTGCCAAAGGCTGAACTGGAAGGGGAAATGGGAGATTCTCATAT
>JBIKYJ010000103.1:0-2665 GCA_044355315.1 Alphaproteobacteria bacterium
CTCTTTTTCCAATGTGATCTAAATGCCATGCAGTTGATTTCCACATTTACTAAATTACGTAAACTTAAAATCATCTTAACTAAATTCAATCTCGCTATGTCTGATTTAATTCTTTTAATCTCAATTATTATGGGTTTTGAAACATAAGAAGCTTTGAACACTTCGAACAACTCAACTAGTGTTGGAATTTGAGGATATCTCGATCTTATCTCTGATAGAGAAACTTCTGCGACTAATCTTTTGTCACCAAACTTTTTAAAGTCTCTATCATGAAAGACAATCAAATGATGGTCGAGTGTTTCGTTTATGTCAAATTCTATGTATTGGTATGCCTCGAGATGTTGATACTTAAGATTTGCTTTAAACCTAGCGATAGTATTTTCTTCTCCAACTAGTTCTCGTTTTCCGAGTCTATGAGCAATATTACTCATTTTCATATTCAAACTCTTGCTCGATTAATTTTTCTTCTTTCTCGGTATCAGGGGAACTAAGCTTCCAGTCATCGTAATTTTTATCCCAACTCATAGTTCTCCCCCACTCAGGTTTTCTGGGTGTTATTTGTAACCAAAACTGTATAAAAATGGTTACAACTTATTTTTTAATTGGTGGCAAAATAAAGACAGTTGGGTAACAGCATTTATTCAACCCAACCCCATCTTCTCCCACTCGCTATATCGCGCACCGTTCTTTCGGAAATCTTAAATTTAATAGCCAATTCTTTTGCTTTCACCCCAGATTGGCGCAATGACTTTAGCTCACTGGCAACCTTTGGGGTTACTTTTTTTGCGTTATTAATTGACGCTGCTTGTTTATTCCTAGCGTGCCATATCTTTGCATTATCTCCCCATGCCACATACCTTAAATTTTCAAGCTTATTGTCTGACTTAATCTCATTAATATGATCTACACAAAAACCTTTCTTTCTGATTCCTAAAAAAGCGTCTGCTACTAACTGGTGGACATACTTGTATATCTTCTTATCATTAATGTATGGGCATATTCTCATATACCCATTTTTTTGTGGTGATGGCTTCAAAAATAAATTGCTCTTCTTTGACCATATACGTCCGTCATTAGTGGCTTGGTATCCAGGGAAATCTGGAATATCTTTGAACTCAATCTCCATCTCTTTGCTCTCTTTAGTTTTCAAATGGTATAAAGCTTGGACCAAATTCAGTGATAAGTCCAACGCCTTTTGTCCATCTATTTTCCTTCGTCGGGGTATAGTTGAATGCAACGCTTGAAGGATTACCTACGTAGCCAGCATCTAGCTCAAATAACCACTTCCCATCAATCTTATCCACCCTAAGCCCGCCTCTATGGAGGTGGCCATGTACAACGGGGCGCATAAATTTCTTCATATGTAGCCCAGAGGTTAAAAATCCATGGGTGTAGACAACACCATCAATTTCTAAAACCTCTCTTGCATCCCTGATATTTTCAAAGTTTGGGAAATCGAAAAACCTATCAAAATCAAAAAAAGGCATAAGCTCAGGTGCCGACTCAATCAACCTTTTTATTGGGCGTATATCATGGTTTCCGCGCAGCGAGTATTTTTTTGAGTTAGGAGATGCCTCATGGATTCTTCTGAATATTTCTTTAAGCATCTTATAAGCTGAATCAACCTCGTCTTGTGGTTTTATAATAATTTGCTTAGGAAATTTTGAAGCTGAAAAAAAATCATATTGGTCACCTAGAGTCACAATATAATCAGGTTTAACAACTTCTATTATTTTAATAATTTGGTCAAACGCCTCCATGCAGGTAAATGGACAATGTAAGTCGCCAATTGCTACCACTTTTTTGTAAGGCCCCATAATAGGGTAGTTAAGGGAGCTATTAAATTTTAAGTCTGATATTTTTCGCTCTAATATATCTTTTTTGGCGTGAATTTGTTTGTTTAAGAGACCTGCTTCAAGAAGCATATCTTTGAAAGAGCCAAAGATCTTATTGATAACGTGTTTTGAAACGAGCTTGCAGAAGTCATCCCTCTTTGGGACTACCCCTGTCTCATTGGCCAGATCTATTGCTAGCTCAAGGATTTCTTCTCTGTTCACCTTGTGCCCTGGGCTTCAAGTTCTTTGCCTGCTTCGAAGTCCTTCTTGATCTTGCAGCGATAACAGATGCGATTAAACTTTGCTAACGGCTTAAACAACTTGTCGCACTTTAAACATTTAATCTTGACGCTAGGTTTCTTCATAAAAGTCCCCTTTTACCTAGATATCGTAACTTAAAGAATATACTAATTTAGTCAGTTGATCTGAACCTTGAAAAGTAGCGATACTGGGGTATGAGGATACCTAAAAAGATCAATGTTCTTGGTTGCACCTATAAAATCATCGTAAAACGCACGAGGATCACTTTAAACGGCATGGAATGCGATGGGCTTACTGACATCAGCAAAAAAGAAATATGGATCTCAGGCGATTTAAAAGGCGATAGATTAAAGAAAGTATATTCCCATGAGCTTGGTCATGCATTCCTCCATCAATCAGGCTTCTGGTATTTTCTTGAACCCCAGGCAGAAGAACTGTTCTGTGAGAGCTTCGCAAATTTCATTACCCAGAGCATAAAATAGCAAAAGGTACAAAAGGTACAATCATTTTATAATACCCCCCCCTTTTTCTTCTTTTTTCCCCTCTCTTCTTCGATCTATCTGTATTAT
>JBIKYJ010000101.1:0-2614 GCA_044355315.1 Alphaproteobacteria bacterium
ATTATAAATATGGTGGTGGTTCTTCCTTTGTCTTACTGGCTATACGATGATTTTTCTATGATACGTGCTGCCTTGAGTTTACTAATCATAAGCATACTATGTATCATTCCAAAATTATTATACAAATCTCAAATTTATCAATAAATTTTTACTGGTCCCAAAATCATAATTTATTATGTCACTCGTTAAATTTGCTAATCTAAGTAAAATGACACAAATATATTTAAAATGATTGAAAAAAGACATC
This sequence comes from Alphaproteobacteria bacterium, assembly GCA_044355315.1. Taxonomy (GTDB): domain Bacteria; phylum Pseudomonadota; class Alphaproteobacteria; order JALRGP01; family JALRGP01; genus JALRGP01. The sequence continues at coordinate 248 of JBIKYJ010000101.1, forward strand.
GTTTTGCAAAAATTATTGCAACGATTGGACCACGCAGCTGCGACCTGTCAACCATAGAGAATCTATTTTTAAATGGTGTCGATGTATTTCGGTTAAATTTTTCACATGGAACCCATCAAAATCATTTGGATTCATTTGGATTCATCCGTCAAATCGAGGATAAACACGACTGTCCCATTGCTGTTATTGGTGATCTTCAAGGACCGAAATTTAGAATTGGCGAGCTGAATACGCCTTATGTGTCATTACAAGAACATCAGGATTTTGATTTATACCGTTTCTTAGGTATTGGTGATCAAACAAAAGTTGGTCTTCCCCACCCAGAATTATTTACCGCCCTTCATGAAGGGGATTTCATGTATTTGCGTGATGGCTTGATCAAATTACAAATTATTAAAAAAACTGACGATATATTAAAAACACGGATTTTAAATCAAGGAGAGCTTGGGTCCAAACAAGGTCTGAACGTTCCCGGGGTGTATATTCCTTTAAATGCCTTGACATCAAAAGACCATGAAGATTTAGACTTTGCTTTGTCATTGGGGGTTGATTGGATTGCCTTATCATTTGTTCAAATAGCCAAAGACGTTCACTATGCCAAAACGCTGATTCAAGACAAAGCCAAAATTATTGTAAAGCTAGAAAAGCCAAAAGCTATTCAATCTTTGGAACATATTGTGAAAATATCAGATGCCATTATGATTGCACGTGGAGATTTAGGAATTGAAATTCCCCCAGAAAATGTCCCCATCGTCCAAAGACAAATTATTCGCACCTGCCGTCGTTTATCAAAACCGGTGATTGTGGCCACACAGATGTTGGAATCTATGACCCACTCTCCATCCCCCACCCGGGCAGAGGTGTCCGACGTAGCAACCGCCATTTATGAAGGGGTCGATGGTGTCATGTTATCGGGAGAAACGGCCATGGGTGATTATCCTTTAAAAGCGGCCGAGATGATGGACAAAATTATTAAACGGGTTGAACAAGACCCTTTATATAAAAAAAGCTTACACCATATGCAACCAAAGTTGCTATATACGATCTCTGACAGTATGGCGGCGGCTGCAAGGGAAATTTCATCCTCCATTGCGGTCAGTGTCATTATTCCGTTTACGGAAACCGGTGATACGGCCATTCGCATTGCCACACAACGCCCCAGCAGCCCTATTTTGTCCCTCACACCTTCCTTGAAAACATCAAGATTTTTGGCCATGATTTGGGGGATTAGATCCGTGATGATCAATCAAATCAGCGCCATGGATGATATGATTAACACGTCCCATACGGTGGCTAAAAAATTAAATTATGTACAAATGGGTGACTTAATGACTATTGTGGCAGGAATGCCTTTTGGTCAAGCCGGCATGACCAATCTGATTCGTATTGAAAAATGCATCACTGTGTAATAATTAACTTCTATATTTATTCTGGGGAACCATTAGTGTAGACTTGTTGAACATCATCATTGTCTTCAAAAGTATCAAATATTTTATGGACATCTGGGCAGGGAATTGATGTTAAGGGTTTAAAGATTAATTTTGACTCAACAAGGCCCGGGATGTTGATTAATGTATCGCGGACATGTTGGAAAGATTCTGGCTTGCAATAGACGCTGTAACCGTCTTCGTCTTCTTCAACGTGGTCGGCGTCCGCTTCAATGGCGGCTTGGAATATCTCATCAAAAGATGTTTCCTTTTTAAAAAAGAAAAACCCTAAATGCTCAAATAAAAAGGTGACGCTTCCCGTTTCACCTAAATTTCCCCCAAATTTGGAAAAAATTGACCGGATTTCTGAAGCTGTACGATTTCGGTTATCTGTTAATGTTTCAATAATAAAGGCAATGCCATTTGGGCCATAGCCTTCATAACGCATATTTTCATATTGATGACCATCCCCATCTCCAATGGCTTTTTTTAAAGCACGGTCAATATTGTCATTCGGCATATTAGCTTCTCTGGCGCAAGATAGGGCGGATCTTAAACGAGGATTGAATTGGGGATCGGGTAATCCAGTTTTTGCAGCCACCATAATTTCTCTTGAAATTTTTGCAAAAATCTTGGCTTTCTTAGCGTCTTGAGCCCCCTTTCGGTACATAATATTTTTAAACTGAGAATGGCCTGCCATCGTTTTGAATAAGGATTTTTTATTTATTTTAAATCATTTTTTACTTCTTAACCACATGCGAATTTAATACATGCAAGGACCTGCGCACGAAAAATTGTGACAATTAATGAAAAAACTTTAGATATATTCGCCCCTCTACCAAATCTACACTTAAAAATTAAATATTTTTTAATTAATGATATGATGAAGTGTTATTAGAAACCAAGATATTATGTTTTCATGAAAAAATTATCTCAGTAC
>JBIKYJ010000002.1:0-29629 GCA_044355315.1 Alphaproteobacteria bacterium
GCTTTGGGTGTTTTGGATACAACAAAATTTAACATCCCACCAATCGCCTGATGTCTGTGATGCGGTATTTTACCATCAATAAACGCTCAACTCCAAGGCCAAAAGCAAAACCTTGATCATGAGTGGGATCAATATTCATTGTTTTTAAAACATGAGGATGCACCATACCGCATCCTCCCAATTCTAACCATTTTTTTTGATCAAATGAAATATCAATTTCTGCACTGGGTTCGGTAAAAGGGAAAAAGCTGGGCCTAAAGCGAATAGACAATTGAGAATGATCAAAAAAATCTTGGAACAAAGACAGTAGCAATCCTTTTAAATGCCCCATATGAATACCTGGCTCAATGACCAATCCTTCAATTTGATGAAACATGGGAGAGTGGGTCATATCCAAAGCATCCGAACGATAGACGCGACCCATGGATACTAAACGCACTGGTGGTTGGCGTTTTTCCATCGCACGAATTTGAACGGATGAGGTGTGAGTCCTTAACAACAGATTATCATCCACATAAAATGTATCATGACTTTGACGGGCTGGATGGTGAGACGGAATATTGAGAGCATCAAAATTATAAAATGGCGTTTCTATGTCTGGTCCAGATTCGATGTCAAATCCCTTGAGTGAAAAATAATTTTTCATCCATGTTATCCCCCATGTTATTGGGTGTTGTTGGCCTTGGGGATGATATCTGCCGGGCAATGTTATATCAATACGTTGTGTTTCTAATTCGCTTTGTAATAACTGATTCTCGATAACACCTTTTTGACGTTTAATGGCATTTACAAGACGATCTTTAAAAGCATTAATCTCTTGTCCTTTTTGTTTTTTTTGCTCCAAGGATAAAGCTGATAATACTTTCATTTCTTTTGTAATCAAACCGTCTTTACCAAGTAAATATTGACGTAGAGATTCAAGTTCGTCTAGGGTTGTTATTTTTTCAATGTCATATTCAGATATCATCATTTCAAAACCTCCTTAATATAGTTAATGTTATCTTGACTCCATTCAAAGATACCTTGAACTTTGGCAATAATTTTTCCATCCTTTAATAAAAATGTTTGAGGAACACTAGACACATTAAATTGTCTAATAAAGGAATCACCGTCCAAAGCAATACTAATATCGTCTAATGCATTATTTTGTAAATAAGCTTTTATTTCTTCCACGGGGCTTGTTAAACACAAACAAATAACGGGAATATTGCTTTGACGGAAATCTTTGACTGCACGGTTGAGCTCAGGCATTTCACGACGACAAGGAGGACAAAAAATTCCCCATACGTGAATAATAACTTTTTTAAAAGCAATTAGATTTTTAAGATAAGAAGAACTACAGCAGTTATCCATCAATTGAACCATCGTATTTGATACATGTTTGGGAGTTAAAAATATTTCAAATCCCAAAGATATCAAAGCATTTTTTGCATCATTAACAGATTGACTTGATATGATTGACTTACTTTGGATATATTTTTGATTTTCTTCAACATTTTTGTGCGCAATAGAAGATTTTAAGTAAAATAAACCTCCGATGACGGCAATCAACACAGATATACAACCCCATTTAAAAAGCATAGTCAGTCAGATGCCTTTAAATATTTCTTTCATCATAACGAATATATCTATAGGTAGGCAAAATTGTGTATGAGTATGTGTACAATTAAAAGATTTGGTGAGCTCTGTAAGCCGAAAGATTTCTACCCCAATACGATTCCCATTCTCTTGTTGACAAAATTTGACTTTTTATTGTTTTTTAGTAAAAATCATATTGTGGTTAATTTGCTTTTTTATGTGTTTTTTATAGAAAAGCCTGAAAAATAAGGAAAACTTTTTATGAGTACGTCACAGCCTAACGCTGAGTTTACGGGCCTAAGGGCGCGATTTTGGCCAATTCATAACCATGAACTCAAGAAATTCTTACCTCTTGGATTCATTATGTTTTGTATTCTTTTTAATTATACATTATTGAGAGATACGAAAGACACGCTTGTGGTCAATGCTGCGGGCGCCGGTGTTATACCATTTTTAAAAGCTTTTTGCGTCACACCTGCATCAATTTTATTTGTGATTATTTACGCAAAGCTCACAAATTCTTTAAGCAGGGAGAATGTTTTTTATGCTGTGGTTACACCATTTTTGGTATTTTTTGGTGCTTTTGCATTTATTATTTATCCTAATTTGGCGCAATTGCATCCAACAACTGAGACTGTTCAGGCTTTGCAAGCATCTTATCCAAGCCTCAGTGGATTGATCGATGTTTATGCTTATTGGGCATATTCGTTATTTTATGTGTTGTCTGAAATTTGGGGTAGTGCCATGTTAGCATTACTCTTTTGGCAATTTGCGAACTATGTTGTGCGCATTAAAGAATCAAAACGTTTTTATGGTTTGTTTGCTGTTATTGGAAATGCATCTTTGATTTTTTCAGGTCAAACAGTGACGTTTTGTTCCCATGGAATTCAACAATTTTATGCAACCAAGGAAGAAGCATGGCAAGTTTCTTTATATCTTCTTATGGGAACAGTTGTGGTAATGGGGCTCATTGCAATGGGATTATACCGTTGGATGTATACCAATGTATTAAATGATAAACGCTACTTTGATCCAGAAGAAGGCGGTATTCCAAAAAAGAAAAAAGAAAAATTGTCATTTATGTCTAGTGTAAAATTAATCTTTAAATCTAAAGAGCTCGGACTGATCACCATTTTATTGTTGGCTTATGGCATTACAATTAACCTGGTTGAAGTTCAATGGAAACACCAATTAAAACTGTACAGCGCAGGTGATCAAGGAACGTATAACGGTTTTATGGGTAACTACTCCACATTTACAGGTATTTTTGCTATTTTGTTTGGTTTGTTCGCAGGGTCTTCTATTCTACAAAAATATTCATGGTTTAAAGCCGCTATTGTGACGCCAATGGTGTTTACAATAGGTGGTGGTTTATTTTTTGCTTTTATTTATTTTCAAGATTTAATGGCACCATTTTTGTCATTCATTTCAACAACTCCTGTTGTAGCAGCAACGTTTTTGGGTGCATTTATCATTGCGATTTCAAAATCAATCAAATATATGTTGTTTGATCCAACAAAAGAAATGGCTTACATTCCATTGGATGATGAACTCAAAACAAAAGGTAAAGCAGCTGTTGACGTGATCGGTGGTCGTGGTGGAAAATCTGGTGGAGCTTTAGTTCAAACAGCACTGCTATCAATTGGTAAAACAAAAGATGTGATGTTAATTATCTTCCCAGCATTTTCTGTTTTCTTGATCATTTGTTTTGCATGGATTTGGGCCGTTGGCGCACTATCAAAACGCGTTGAAGCAGCAATTGCTCTTAGAAAAGATCATCAAAAATAAAAAAAGCATCTGACTACTTACATAAAAAACACATCTAAATTTTATTTAGGTGTGTTTTTATATTTTTTATAAAGCCCTTAAAATTTTTAATTTTCAACATAAAATTTTACAATGGGTTTATTTAAATAAAAAAAACGGATTTAATAATAATAAAGATTCACTACACTTTTAAAAAGCATGGCAAAAATTTTATACACAAATCAGTTATTATTTCCAACTGAATCTATCGATGCATTGGTCATTGGTGCCTTTGACAACAATGAATTAACCCCATTTGGATCTCAGGTGGATCATATTTTAAATGGCACGATTAAACGTGGTATCGAAGCATCAACCTTCAAAGGAAAAACATCAGATACTTTGATGTTTCTTTCTCCACATCCTTTTGTCAAAAGAATCTTGCTGATTGGACTAGGATCAATGGATCAACCATGTCGTCATGGTATTGAAAAGGCTGGTGCCAACATCGCCAAATATTTACAATCGACACCTACAAAACATATTCACGTATGTGTTGATTGGATTGGTGGAAAAGATATTCAAAATTTTGAAGTCTCTCCCTTATTGGCCCACGGGTTATCATTATATAGTTTTCATTTTGATCACCACAAAACAAAACGCGACTCCTTACCTGTTGATTTTGACCAAATCACACTGTATACAAACTCCGTTGATCAATCGAAGGCTTATGATGAAGAATTAGACGCCATCTGCCAAGGTAATATCACTACACGATTTTTAGTAGATGAAGCCCCCAATATTATTTATCCAGAATCCTTTGCCGCCATGGCCAAAGATCAATTAAAACCATTAGGTGTGAGCGTTGAAATTTTTGATCAAAAAGATTTAAAAAAAATGGGATTCAATACCATGTTAGCGGTTGCCCAAGGCAGCACCCATGAACCACGATTGGTCGTATTACAATGGCATGGCGGAAAAGATAAAAAAGAGGCTCCTGTAGCCTTTGTTGGAAAAGGTGTCACTTTTGACAGCGGTGGTATTAATATTAAACCATCAGCCGGTATGGAAGATATGAAAGGAGACATGGCTGGAGCTGGAACGATTTTTGGTTTGTTTAAAACATTAGCCCTTCGACAAGCTTGTGTTAATGCAGTCGGTATTTTGGGGCTTGTTGAAAATATGCCATCAGGAACTGCTCAACGTCCATCCGATGTAGTGACATCTCTCAGCGGACTAAGTATTGAGGTTTTGAACACCGATGCAGAAGGGCGTTTGGTTTTAGCGGACGCATTATGGTATACAAAAGATCGTTTTAAACCAAAAGTAATGATTGATTTGGCCACGCTCACCGGCGCCATTGTAGTCGCCTTGGGACATGAGTACGCAGGGCTTTTTTCCAACAATGATGAATTGTCCAAAAATCTCTTGTGTTGCGGTAACGATGTAGGTGAACGTTTGTGGAGAATGCCGCTTCATAAAAATTATGAAAAAGACATTGAATCAGACATCGCGGACGTTAAAAACGTGGGATCTGGACGGGGAGCAGGCAGCATCACCGCAGCCGAATTTTTAAAGAAATTTGTAGGTGATGTTCCATGGGCCCATTTAGATATTGCTGGTACAGAATCAGATAACAAAGGTCGTGATTTATATAGAAAAGGAGCCACTGGTTTTGGCGTAAGACTACTTAATCAATTTTTAAAAAAACATTATGAAGGATAACCTATCTGGTTATCGTCGTGGTGTAGGGATTGTCTTGTGCAATCCCCTCAAACAAGTTCTGATCGCACGTCGCATTAAAGAAAAAGCTTGGCAATTTCCCCAAGGAGGAATTGATCCAGGTGAAAGCGATGAGACCGCTATGTTTCGAGAAATGATGGAGGAACTTGGAACGAAAAAAGGAAGCATTATTCATCAAACACAGCATCCTTTAACTTATGACTTTCCCTCTTCTCTTTCTCACCCTTACCCACATAAAGGGCAATCTATACAGTGGTTTTTATTAAATTTTGAGGGAAATGATAACGATATCAACATAAACACGCTACATCCAGAGTTTGATATGTGGAAGTGGGTTGATTTTCACGAGGCCATTCAGCAGATTGTTGATTTTAAAAAAGATATGTATAAAAAAATTTATAAAGAGTTTTTGGCTATGACCTAAAAAGGGTAGGTAAAAAAGATTACCACGATTTAAATCTCTTTTTTTTCAGTTAGAGAAAACAATAATCCGTGCATGCAAAAATTGTTATTATAGATGGTAAATTCAAAAATTATCTGTTATTCATGTTTTTTTGATACAATAAATAAAATACTGTCAAATTTTTTTTAAAATGGCAAGCTCGATTAACAAAGTTGTTTTAATCGGAAACGTGGGAAAAGATCCCGAAGTGAGACATACCCAAGCGGGCACAAAAATGGCAAGTTTTTCCCTAGCTACTGGAGAATCTTGGAGAGACAAAACAACCGGTGAACGTAAAGACAGAACAGAATGGCACCGCATCGTTGTTATGAATGAAAAATTGGCCGAGATTATTGAAAAATATGTCAAAAAAGGTCAAAAAATATATGTTGAAGGACAAATTCAAACACGACGCTATGTAGATTCCCAAAATACAGAACGCTTTACAACAGAAATTGTTTTGTCTGCTTATCGTGGTGAGGTCATATTATTAGAAAAACCAAATCAAGGGCAATACGGTCAATCCGATGAGTCTCATTATTCTTCTGTGAATCATCAAAGCAAAAACTCCGGTTCTCACGATGATTTAAATGACGACATCCCCTTTTAAAAAAAGTATTCTTTTTTTATCATTGTTTGCGGCTGCTGTAACAGTAGCCGTAATCGATATTTATTTGCCTGCAGCTCCTTATTTAGCATATTTTTTTAATGTTGATTTTAAGGTTATTCAATTTTCTTTAAGTCTTAGTCCTTTTGTAGGGGCATTTTCTGGCTTATTTTATGGGTATTATAGTGATGCAGTGGGAAGACGGCGCCCATTTATTTTTGGATCTTTATTATTAATTTTAGGTTCCATCCTTTGTGCTTTTTCAAATAACATTTATTTTTTTTTAATAGGTCGACTAATTCAATCAATTGGCAGTGGAGGTGTATCTGTCTTATCTGTATGTTTATTAAATGATCATTTCCAAGGCCCAAACTACCGAAGATATATATCCATTTATGGGATGATATTTCCTATTGTTTTTGCCATTGCTCCTTTAATAGGAGCATATTTATTAAAATATTTTGGGTGGCGTTCAAATTTTATTTTTTTGACATGGTTATCAGTTATATTGCTGTTTTTAGTATGTTTCTGGCTGAAAGAGCATGGTTTTAAACACATCATCCCATCCTCAACAAAAAAAATTAAACAACAGTTATTATCCTTTATGGGAAATAGGAATTTTTTAACATACGGTCTGGCCCATTCGTTACCCGTTGTCACCAGCATTGTTCTTGTAGCCTCAAGCTCATTTTTACTCATTCAAGTTTATGGCTACTCGCCTATATGTTATTCATATGTTAATTTTGTTTGGTCTGTTTTTAATCTTATTGGCAGTGTATTATTTTTTTATTTTGTTAAGAGGGTTCCGAGTACAACATGCTTAAGATATGCATTGTATTCACAAATTGTAAGTGTCTTTTTTTTTGGTATTTTTGCCGTATGTCATATTCATCATCCAGCCATTATTACGGTGGGTGTAATGTTTCTACAACTCAGTATGTCGACGTCTATTTCAACATGTTTTAAAAAATCTATTGATTCTGTTTCACACATTCACACTGGCTTTGCGACATCTTTGTTAAGTTTTTCACGAAATTTAATTGTAAGCTTAGTCATGATTCAAATCAGTTTTTTAATCAATACATCTTTTAGACCAATTTTTTTTGAATGTATGATTTTTATATTAGTGAATATCTTTTTATGTCGGCATTATTTAAAAAAGGAGGCTTAAGTGGGACTTGGTGTATCTGGAGTAATGGGTTTGATCAAATGTTCCCAAGGGACCATTCCCGTTCCATTATTGGTTTTGCCAAGAAAAGTTGTTTTTAGCAATTACTTATCCGTTGCAAATGTATCAGACTCTATACCTTTTTTAAATATTTTACCATTTTTGTTGTGTAAATCTTTGGCAAATCCAATGGTGGCTGCTGCAACGGTTGCCGCTTTTGGGGTTCTGACTCCTATGCCATGTATTCCTATTGTCACTGGGAAGTGGTCAGCTGCATCCTCAAAAGTCAAAGTCTGTGGTAGTCCTGCTTTTGATAAAAATGGAAAAGTATCATGTATGTGGAATGGTAATATTACTGTTATCATGCCTGGACAATTTAATACAATCATTAAAATTTAAGCATTTAAATGTTGTGTTTATAAAAAAAAGTATCAAAATTTTGATACTCCCCCTGAAGGCTTTAGTAAATTTAAAGAATCCTAAAATCTGAGTTATCTCTTTTCTTTTTTAGATTGTGTAAATTAAATATATGACCAAAGAAGTCATTTTTTTTAAAAGGAGTAAATTTATGAAAAACCTTACAACAATGTTCATGCTGTCAGTTGCATCATTATCACTGGCACCTGTATCCTATGGGATGGAAGATAAACAAATTGCAAACGACAGCAATCACATAAGTAAGTTTCCAAATTTTTAAAATAGATTTAATATATATTTACGAGGCTTTTAAGTCATCTTAATCATGTTAAAGAAAATGTCTGTTTTGTCGTGTTTTTCACTGGCAGTCATGTCTCAAGAAAACATCTATTTACCGCATGAACTAAAACATACAGATAAAGAATTACCACCCACCGTTTATACCCCTTCGTCATCAAAAAAAATGGATAGGTATCGCACAAATGAACCATCACATCGGTTTCAGATTGGTCTTATGCTTGGTCCAATTATGAGAGGTCACCAGGAAAACGCTATACTTCCTTTGAAATATAGTTCTATAGGGTGTTTTTTTAAAGGCTTAGCTGGTATTAATTATTTTTATAAAAGTTTTTATATTGGTGCAGATCTTTACGCACAAACCGACGTAGGTGCATCTAAAGTTTATAGAGGGGATGTAGAGTCAGCTTTTTATCGCTACCTTACGGTAGGAATCATGCCAAAAATTGGTTATTATATTGATTCAACACTATGTTTTTTGGGGCTTGGGCTCGAGGGGTCTTATGATTATTTAGACAATGCAAAGAAACTAATTAATTTTTATTTGGCCCCATCAACTGGTATCGAGTGGTCTTTATCTCAAAAGATGAATTTAAGATTTGCTTATCAATTTTCCTGGACACCGTCTAAGAGATCCTTTGGGTTTGATAGTCAAATTCGAAAAATCAGATCCTTATCCCATTCTATTGGTGTTGGGTTTATTTTAAAAATTTAATGTTTCCTGTTTTCAAAAGCCCCATTCTTGATCATCAAAGGGTATCTCATGGCTTTTTTTCTAAGTATCATGAGATCAGCCATGTATATGATTATTTTGATACAAACCACATAATAACAGTTGATCAAGTTCATGGGAGCGATGTTTTTGTAGTGACTGATTTAAATCACGTGCATCAGCACCCTCAAGCAGATGCCATTGTGACAAATATTAATAACATCCCTATCAGTATTCGTACGGCCGATTGCGGACCATTATTGTTGTTTCATGAAGACCCTGTGGTGATTGGATGTGCACATGTGGGATGGCGTGGAGCATTTTTAAACATTATTGACGACACAATTCATGCTATGGAATCATTGGGAGCCAAACGTCACCATATTCGATGTGTTCTTGGCCCATGTATTTCAAAAACATATTACGAAGTTGGCAATGATTTTAAAGCCCCAGATGATTTTTTACATACAAAAAATGGAAAAATATTTTTTGATTTACCAAGCTTTATTCAAAAAAAATGTGATGGCTTAATTTTTGATTTTATTAATTTAGATACATTTGTACACCCGGATATATTTCACAGTCGTCGTTTTGAAAAGATTACTGGTCTTAATCAATTATCTGTAATTAAAATTTCAAAAACATAAAAAAATTAACCATTTATTTATATTTAATGTACAAGATAACTATAAAAAGGTTGATTTACAAATATAAGAATGTTTTTTTATTTATGCGGAATACTAATGAGTCTGAATAGCGATATAGAATTTGAATTAGATGATCCTTGTGGTACCTACGGCGTAAGTCCATATATTTTGCTGGAAGACGATGATGATCATATTGATTTGTCAGATGATGTTGTCCATCCCTACTTACATAAAAAAGATATCATGAAATGTTAAGAATTTTGATCATTATCGTATGTGGGTATTTTAGTATTGAGGCTAAACCTCATATTTTGACTGCTCAAAGGGGAAGGGTTAATTATGAATATAAAAATCCGTACAGTATTCGTTTGGGGCCAATCAAAGCAAAAAATACATTATGTGCCATGCTTGCACCATCATGCGGCCATTGTTACCATTTTGTTAATAGGACTTTGACAACCATTTTAGACAAATATCCAAAACTGGGTATTGAAATCGTCTTAAACCCACTGAATTTTATTGATATGGAAATTTCAAAAATCATATTTAGTCATAAAAATCCATTCAACACATTAAAATTTTTTCTTGAACACCAAGATATATGGATAAGGCCTTATCTATATGCACATTCGATTGAGGATAAAAAAGATAAATTAAGAAAATACAATGATATAAGTGCATTAACCAATGAAAATGATGAATTTATGTTTTTAAAGTTATTTTTGATGGAAGAAAATCCACCATTTTTAAACCCCGATCTTGAGCCTCATCAAAAACAATTATTCATTAAAAATACATTTGACATCTCAAAATACGTCAAAGAATGTCATATTACTAGAAAAATCACAGCTTATCAAAGAGCCACCCATGAAAAATTAAGTTTTACACCGATATTTTTTTTAGATGGTGTTTTTTTGGGAAAAGGAGTTGATGTTGAAGATAAATTAGAGGAATTGTTCGACAATTAAATTCATAAAAATATGGTTAAATCTATATGTTATGACTCTGGAAACGGGAATCCACTAAATATTTGATCTCTTTAAAAAAAGGATGCCCGTCTAAACGGGCATTGTAAAATTAAGAAAAATAGTGACATCCCCACAACTTTAATAGCGTCGATTTATATATTATTGTTCTTTTTAGAAAAAAGATGTGTTCCCTTAGAAGAAGATGATCTTCCACTTGTGCTTAAATCATAAAAAGAATCTCTTAGTGAGGGATCTTCTCTTCTTTTTCCATCTACACGTTTAATAGAATCTAACGATGCTGATCTAACTTTATATACATGCATTGGAGAACATCCACGTAATAGTGCATCCAATGATCCTTGATTTATAACTTTTTGCCGAATGATAGGGTGCGATTAAAAATAATAAAATTTGCCAATTACTGCAAAGTATGTAATTATAATATAAAAAGGGCCCTTAGCTCAGTCGGTAGAGCATCTGACTTTTAATCAGGGGGTCGAAGGTTCGAATCCTTCAGGGCCCACCACTTTTAAAAATTCAAATAATATTATTTTTTAAGCAATCGTGAATATGTAAAATACCTATAATTTTTAATTTATCATCACAAACAAATACATTTGTGATTTGATGTTTTTGCATCAACGACAGAGCTTGCACCATTAAATCTTGAGGCTTGATTGTAATAGGATTTAAAGTCATCACGTTTTCAATTTTGGAATTTAAAGGTTGTTCATAATGTCGCCGTAGATCTCCATCAGTGACAATACCAATTAAACGATGGTCATCATCTGTAATAGCAACACATCCAAATCCTGATTCCCCAATTTTATTAACGCATTCTTGTAAAGATGAATAGGAGGATAGAGTAGGGCAGGGATGCATAAAATCACAAACATAGGATAATTGATTTCCTAAGTTCCCACCAGGGTGAAAAATTTTAAAATCTGAGGCCGAAAAATTTTTTTTCTCAAGCATGGCAATAGCAAGTGCATCTCCTAAAACTCCCGTTAACGTGGTTGATGTAGTAGGAGCTAAGCCCAACGGGCAAGCTTCTTCAATTTTTGGCAACACCAAACACACATCGACATTTTTAGCAAGCGTGCTATTGGGCGCAGACGTGATAGCTACACTTGGGATGTGAAAACGTTTCTTATATGATAACATAAACGATAATTCCTTTGTTTCACCACTATTTGAAATAAACAACAAACGATTATTGTGGGTAATCATACCTAAATCTCCGTGATTTGCTTCCGCAGCATGAACAAAAAAAGATGGCTGACCTGTTGATGCAAAAGTTGCAGCAATTTTTTTTCCAATATGTCCACTTTTTCCAACACCAGTCACAATAATATAATGATGGGAACAAGATAGTGTTTCAATGGCTTTGTCAAAAGATTCATCAAGAGAATTTTTCAAGAGCTCAAGAGCATGAATAGTATGATCAATCAGTTTTTTGGCACTCGTTAATGGTTTCATAATCAATAATATTAAAGTTTTATTTGATGTCAGTTTAGCGAATTCATCATATTTGCAAAAATTTTATACATACTATCGAAATACGTAATTAATTTGACATAATATAGTTTATTGATTTTTAAAATGCACACTTTTGATACCCCAAATTTTAATCACATTCGATTTTAGCTGAAAAAATTACGCCAAAGATTCTTTGAGTTATAATGATATAAATACTTTTAAAATACTTGCTTTGATTTTAAAAGATAAACATATTATATTTTGGTTGATATGTTTTATTATTTGGTGTTTTGCACTTGTGATGTTTCACAAGTTTAATAATCAACCTTCTCAATGGATATCATTTATTTTATTGACATTAATGATACTTATTCTGGGATTTTCCATATCTAAAATATCTTGTTATGAAAAGTTGTCTCTTCCTTCTTCTTTAAATAATTTAAACCCATTTCAAGATCTTTTTGCTATTAATCATAGTGGTTATATTACTTTATCATCTGATACAGAAATTAATAGTTTTCAGGGTATTGTGAAAAAATATTCTCATATGATTGATCCAACCGATCAAAATTTAGAAAACTTTATCAATAATGTCATTGATAAAAAAGAAGGAAATTATTTATTAAAAGGATTAAAAGATCATTATTATGCTATTCGTTGCTTTTATAATCATGACGCCAATTATGTTATCGTCAATGACGATATCACACAATTTTTATCTCCCTATCTACATATTGAGAAAAATTATCATCATTTAAAAAAAATTATTAATCACATTCCTTTCGGTATTGTGTATATCAGTGAGTCTGGACATATTACAGGATGTAATAATACAATGTGTGACTTTTTTAAAAAAAATTTGTCTGATGTACTTGGGCATCCTTTAAAAACATTCTTAAAATCCGTAAAGGACTTCGGACATATTCATGACGTTTTGATTGGACCCCAAAGAGGGTTGTTAATTTATTTAAAAAACTATATGTGTGTTTTTATTCCGTTTCAACATGACATATCATTTCAAGATGATGCATTTCATTACAGTAAAATACCATCCGTTATTATGAATAATAATGGTAAAATTATCAAGCACAATATTACTTTTTTAAATTTAACCCAAGGCCAATCATATCACAATTTTTATGATTACTTAGATGAAACATCTAAAAATCAATATCAAAAAAGCTTATTAAAACCCTCTAGTCCTTTTGAATTAAACATGATGAGCCACCATTTAAATTGTTATTTAACCCAATTAAACGACAAAAAATTTTTGGCTCAATTTATTGATATGGCTCCTCAAAAACGTTTAGAACAGCAATTTATCCAATCACAAAAAATGCAAGCCATTGGCCAATTGGCGGGGGGCGTGGCCCATGATTTTAATAATTTATTGACGGGAATTTCTGGTTTTTGTGATTTATTGTTACAACGTTTTATGAGCAATGATCCCTCCTATAGCGATATTATTCAAATCAAACAAAATTCTAATCGTGCTGCCAATTTAGTGCGCCAACTATTAGCATTTTCTCGTCAACAAACATTGCAATTTAAAATTATTGATATTACGGAAACATTATCGGAACTTACTACCCTTTTACAACGTTTAATGGGAGCAGGAATTGATTTAAATATTCAACATGGTAAAAATTTATGGTTTATTAAAGTTGATGTAGGACAAATTGAACAGGTTGTTGTCAATTTGGCAGTCAATGCCCGTGATGCGATGAATAACAACGGAAAACTTATTATCAAAACCCAAAATATGACAATTGATCACCCCAAAATTGTGACCCAAGATACCATGCCCATTGGTGATTATATGTGTTTGGAGGTCAGTGACACAGGCCATGGCATCCACCCCTGTGATATCGAGAGAATTTTTGAACCATTCTTTTCAACAAAACCCCAAGGACTTGGAACTGGACTAGGGCTGTCAACAGTTTACGGCATTATTAAACAAACGGGCGGCTATATTCATGTCAAAAGCCAAGTTGGACGAGGAACAACTTTTAATATTTATTTTCCCAAAGAAAATTCAACAATCACAAAAACTACCGCACCAATAGATCCTATCTCATTTGATCTCAGTGGCCAGGGGCGTATATTGTTGGTTGAAGACGAAGACACAGTTCGGTTATTTTCGTCCAAAGCATTAAAAGATAAAGGCTATGATGTGTTTGATTTCTCCAGTGGAGAGGAAGCTTTGGATTGGATCCAAAAAGGAGGAATTTTTGATATTTTGATGACTGATGTGGTGATGCCCCGTATGGACGGCCCGACTTTAAATCAAAAAATTAAAGACATTTTTCCCCATGTTCAAACAATTTTCATATCAGGATATACAGAAGATGCCTTTAGAAATCGCGTGGGAACGAGACAAATTCATTTTTTACAAAAACCATTTTCTCTCAAAGATTTGGCCGAAAAGGTGAAATATGTGATGAAAGGAATGTGATATGATATTGAAGTTGATAATGAATTCTTTATTGTTATGGGGGTGCAACGCCATGCGAGATCACCAACCACCATTTCAAAAAGTAGATCAAAAAGATATCAAAAAATTATCTCTACCGCCGATGACTCCGGCAATAGTATCCCCTCCCCTTCCCTCTCCTCCTTTTATTAAAGGACGCCCTGTCACGATTCAATTAACACCAGATAGTGATTTAAAACCGATGCTTCAACAAATGGCACTTTTAGGACACGTGACTTTATGTATTCATGATAATTGTTTGATAAAAAAAGAAGGAATTTTTTATGAGTGCCAAAAAAAAGATGTGTTCAAAGCTTTGGATGATATTGCGAGTATTTTAGATTTACGGTTTGAAATCGATTCCAAAAAAGTTGCTCATTTCTATCCTAACGTCCCCTATTCAAAAACGTATCAGGTTCAATTTTTAAACTTGACCCGCTCTCATGAAAGCCACACCGGTGTTGCAAGCGATATTTTTTCAGAAAAACTATCCAAAAATTCACATGACAATGGATCAAAAAATCAATTAAAATCTCAAACAACGTGTGATTTTTGGAAAGAACTAGAGGATAACCTACATGCAATTTTAGGTGACAATGAACATTTTTCGGTTCATAAAACTGCCGGTGTGATCAGTATTTTTGCAAATAAACAAACTCATGAACAGGTAGGGCATTACATCCACATTTTACATCAAATCTCTTCCACCCAGGTGTTGATAGAAGCCAAAATTGTTGAAGTCACGTTACTTGATCAATTTAAAAGTGGTATCAATTGGCAAATTTTCACTTCCAATAGCAAAGCATTTTTCACAGGAAATTTTGGAACAATGTCTCAAAATAATATGCCGTTTCCAACCGGTCAAGTGGGAGAAATGATCACCCTTGGATCGAAATTTAAAGATTTTTCTGCCATTTTGAGTATGTTGGAAAGCTTTGGAAATGTGAGAACCCTCTCCAGCCCGCGTCTAACCGTTTTAAATAATCAAACGGCATTGTTAAAGGTGGCTCAAAACGAGGTTTATTTTAAATTAAATTACGATAAATATTTTTCTCAAATGGGAGCTGAAAATTTTACGGTCTCAAGTGATGCTCAAACTGTTCCCATTGGTCTTGTATTATCGGTTCAACCATCCATTAATTTGGATAGTGGTGAAGTCATGTTGTTTTTAAGACCAACCTTATCAAGATTATCCAAAACCGTTGCAGATCCAGCCGTTGAGATTGCCTTGTCCCAATCTAAAAATGCGTCTCCAAACACGACTTACCCATCCCTTGTGCCCATTGTAGAGGTACGGGAAATTGAATCAATACTACGCCTTAAAAATAACGAAATGGCGATTGTTGGTGGACTCATGGAGATCCGCTCCGTTGAAAATAATAATGGCATTCCAGGATTGTCTCAATTACCTGTGATCAAGGATTTAACCAGCAGCCAGTCTTGTGTTGATCAAGTCACAGAGTTGGTTATTTTGATTACCGTTCACGTAATACCACCTGATTATTCTGCACATCCAGATCAGGCTGATTACAGACTTCTTCAAAATTACGTGAATGATCCCAGATCGAAAACATTGTCATAACAACAACTATTGGAAATATTACAAATGAATTATTAACTATTTGTTAAGTATTAAAGGTTTATTTTTTTTTAAGGATGTTGATCCACATCGATTGATGAATCCACCCATCAGTTTTACAAAAACCGTCTCATTTTTGGGTATTGAGGCACGCCCTATAGAAGTCCAGGTTCAAATTGCTCCTGGGCTTCCTGCTTTTCAAATCGTGGGACTGCCAGATAAAACAGTGGGTGAATCGAAAGAGCGTATCAGAGCCAGTTTTTACTCCATGGGATTGGCTTTACCATCCAAGCGCATCATTGTAAATTTAGCTCCCGCCGATTTACCCAAAGAAGGATCCCATTATGATGTGCCCATTGCGTTGGGCGTTTTAGAATGTTTAGGATCCATTCCTAAACATCATTTGCCTCAATTTTACATTATTGGTGAATTGGGATTAGATGGTAGTCTTGCCTCCATTACTGGGACACTACCAACTACATTAGAAGCGTCGTCCAAAGATTTGGGTATTATTTGCCCAAAAAATTGTGAAAAAGAAGCCATTTGGGCAGGCAACGAGCGCGTTTTAGCATTTGAGACCTTGCTGCAAATCATCAATCATTTTAAAGGAGTGTCTCCCCTGCCCTATTCAAAATTGGATACACCATTTTTTGAAGACAAAAAATACCCGGGCTTTGAAGACGTAATCGGTCAAAGTATGGCAAAGCGTGTATTAGAAATTGCCGCAGCAGGTGGCCATAACGTTCTGATGATGGGAACACCAGGAGCCGGAAAATCCATGTTATCATCCAGGTTTTTATCAATTCTCCCCCCAATGGACCCAAAAGAAGCCCTAGAAACAACAATTATTCATAGCCTTGCAGGTTTACTGCCGCCCGAAGGCATTGTCACATCAAGACCGTTTCGTTCTCCCCACCACAGTGCATCTATACCTGCTCTGATTGGTGGAGGTCAACGCAGTAAACCCGGTGAAATTTCTTTGTCCCATAATGGAGTATTATTTTTGGATGAAATTGCAGAATTTCCAAAAACCGTCTTAGAATCCTTAAGGCAACCTATAGAAAATGGTACTATTACTGTATCTCGCGTCAACCACCATATGACGTACCCGGCGAAATTCCAATTAATTGCGGCAATGAATCCATGCCGGTGCGGATATTTTGGCGTGGTTGAAAAACAATGTCATAAAGTTCCCAGGTGTGCCAAAGAGTATCAAAACCGTTTATCAGGACCATTACTAGACCGGTTTGATTTATATATTTATATGAGCCCCCCGCCTTTGCTATCAACCTACAAAAATGATCACCATCAACCCTTAGAAACCAGTGATAAAATCAAAGAACGGGTAAAAAGAGCAAGAGCTTATCAAAAAAAACGTCAATCTGGATTAAATGCTTACCTGTCCAACGAAGACGTCAAAAAATACGTCAAACTGGACCAAGACAGCTTCCACATGATACAAAGATTTGAAAAAAAATTTCAAATCTCCACAAGAGGATTCCATAGAATTTTAAAGATATCACGTACGATTGCGGATTTATATCAACACGATCAAATTACATGTGATCACGTGTCAGAAGCACTTCAATATCGATTAGAAGGTTTATTAACTATTTGTTAACTATTTTTATGTTTAGATGATCGTGGAAGTTATGAGAAACATATACAAATGTTTAAAATTATTTTATCGATACTATCAGTATCTGTTAATTTTTCGTGTTGTTCACAAAATCAACCCGAAATGACAACATTAGAAGGTGACCTTTTAAAATTAAAAGCATCTACATCTGGGCGTATTTACGTTGAGGGAAAAGAATACAAACAATCTTTCTTTAAACCCATTTTTGAAGACATGGGAGAAATCCATTATGCTATTAGCTACCATGATGTCCACGGCCAACAACATACATTTACGACACTTACCAAGGCTCACAATCATTTTCCAAGAGGACAAATTAATTCATTCAATAGTAGTAATATTTGTACGATTTCTAGTCAATGCGATACAACCAAAAATCATCTAACAATTAAAAAAGTGTTAGGCCATTGTTTGGATGTTAAAAGAGATATAGAATTTTCACCTCACGAACCTTATCTATGCATGTCTACATCCTTAAAAGCTTTATCTATTATGAATAATGTCAAATTATATATTTTTGGAACCGTTACGGCGGATACGCAGATTGGGTTTGGGATAGATCCCTTGATGTCACAAAAAAATCAATTAATTTGGCAAAAAACTAAGTCCGATTATCCTTTTTCCTCAGAAAAAGAAAATTATTTTGATCCCTGTAATTGCCAAAATATAGAAACGCATTGTCCTACATTTTACCATTTTCTATTTTCAAGAGACGGTAGTGGAACCATTGTAGACAGCCCTTATGGTACTTCTCATTTAGGGCATTATTGTGACACTAGTGCACCTACAAAAAAAAAGGGGATGTATTTGGTGGTTGACTATGGCAACTTAAAACCCTGCATGGGAGCAGTTAAAAAAACCGCTGTTCTTGGAACATTTTTACCCAATTTGCAAGATAATGACTATATTTTCCCGTTTCCAAAAATAGAAGCGATCGAATATCCAAAAGAAGGGTGTTACGGAAAAGGAGATCAATTAAAATTTTCAATTATATTTAATAAAAATGCTTACTTAGAACGTCTCAATTCTTGTTTTCCTGCTTCATGCTTATTACCCTTTAAATTGGATAATGCAAAAAAATATGCTATTTTTAAAAGTGGATCAAAAACTAATACATTTCAATTTTGTTATGACGTTCAAGACCTTGATAAAGGACAATCTTTACAGATTGGAAAACGATTACGTTTTGAAAACAGTGCTTTGATATCTCCCCTGTATCCTCAAGATACCATTAATGAGCTGATGTTAGGCGTGAGTGATAAAAAAAATATTTCTGTCGATGCTACACAGCCATACGTTATACAGATTAAGAATAAAACCGAGGTAAAAGATTATTATGAAATGGATGATGAATTAATCTACGAAATGATAATCGATCGCCATATAAAAATGACACCTAGCCTTAAAATACTTGCACATAATATGGACAATAATCAGCAATCATTCCCTTTTTCAATCAATAGTGAATGTTTTCAAACAAAAAAATGTGCCCACACCCCAAATGATCCTATGACATTGTCTCTATCTTATACAATTAAAGAATGTGATTATGCTAAAGGAATTACATTTGGCCAGTCTTTGAGATTATTACCTGAGGACACTATTGTGATGGATTTTTGTGGTAATTTATTGAATAATTATTTTCAAACACCATCAAATTTTAATAATATTGTCATAAAAAGCAGCCAAATATGCAACGATGAATCTTATCCAATGTTGACAAAATTTCGTTTATACCATCAAAAGTCTATCTATCAAGTGGGTGATACACTATCTTTTAAGGCAAAAGTTTCTTCGCACATTGATGTTGATAAAAATGCTTTGTGTCTGATTCCACAAATTGTGGCCTATGAATCCGGCAACAAAAATAACCAAATGTTGTTTACATTGACATCACCATGCTTTCAAAAACAATGTTCTCATGAAAAATCAGATCCTATGACGCTTATTTTAAAGCATGACATTTTAAAAAAAGATGTAATGTCATGCGTGACGTTCGGAGACAAGATATGTTATTTTCCAAAAGAATCTAACTTTGTCGACTATGATGGTCGTCCACTCCAAAGTAAATGGCCATATCCAATGAGCTTTAACATCCAAATTAATCATAAAAAATTGGACGATTGTTCAGATTCATTTTTAGAATCAAGTATTTATCACAATATTTATCACAATGATCATAGGCGTGCCTTAGACGACGTGTGTATTCATGAGGATTTTTCAGACCCAAAAATACTCTCTACCTCAAGACATGGATCTCAATCATCTAGCCGTCCCATTCATGATTGTATTAAAAATTTATCACTCAATGATTCATTATTATCTAAGCAATCATTAATTCAAGATTGCAGTGCAATCGAAGATGCAATGATGCCACCACCATCCCTTGTAGCATTGAGCTTTTCTGTTATTAACCATGGTTTAAATCATCAATCATGGATAAGGGCTTATGCCAAAAATTTATCATTGTTTGATAAACTGGATCCCTATTATTTTGGATGTGACCGCAACGTGTCAAAAGACGTTAAAAAAACACCAGGATCTCACCCCACAACATTGATATTTGTTGCCACATTTACAAAAAATCATAAAAATGTTGTTATTCAAAATAATGATCAATTTTCTCTTCCTTTTCAAATTGGAAAAGAAACGGTTTATGCGTCTTTCGTCAATCATAAAAAACCTTTTTATGGTTTATGTTTAAATGGCCGTAACGTAAACGATGATACTAATGTTATCGTGTCAAGAGTGTCTAATTATTTAAGATCATCCATACGTTTGGATATTGAAAATCAAGACATATTGTCAAACACTCTTGATCTTGCATTTTTATATAATGTTAAAAAAGGTGATGAGGGAAATGTAAGTATTCCTTATCAACAATCTTTTCAAGGGAAAGCCTTGATGAACAATGTTTTGTTTGATACCAAAATATCAAATGCGGCAATCGATAATATATTTTTGCCATGCTTAGTAAGTCAAAAGGGAAATGAACAAATTAATTTATTATCAAAAACAAAGGAATCCTTTGGTACTAAACTAAATTTACAAATTTTTGCACGATCCTCGCAAGACACACACACATTGCCATGCTTAAACAATCAAGATTTTTATGGATCAGATGTATCATTTATTCAACAAGAAATGATCAAGGATCTCATTAAAAATCCATGCTTGTAAAGAATTAAAAAGGTCTTTAGGGGCCTTTTTTTTACAGAGAGAAGTAAAAAAAATTGATCTCTAGAAAATATTTTTGACAAATCAATAAGTTAGGGTAAGGTTATAGTTTGTATATTTTTATCTAAATCTCCAATTTTAATCTTACCCAGATACGATGATGATTTTAATAATCCAAAAACTACTCAATAATGCCGGTAATAGTGGGATTTTTTTTTTATCAATTGAATGAGAAAACATTGACACTATTGCACATGTAAAAAAATAACGTGGAAGGTATGTCAGTGGTATGTGCAAAGACAAGCATAATAAAATCCAGCTATCTCCTTCTTTCATATAATATTTCAAGACAATTACATCAAGGATGGCAACAATACAAAATGTGTCCATATGATAGGGCTGACACAGGCATATTAAAAAAAATATACCTGCCCTTATCATGGAAATACTATATAAAAAAATATCTTGAACACATAATGTATAGCTTAAGTAAAACTTTATACCCTCAATAATGATTTGCAAAATGTAACCAATTCAATCATTTGTGATGCATTTAAACGAGGATCACATGCACTTTGAAAACAATCCATGTGTCCGGGGATAATACCTCGGATTTCATCTAAACACTCCGTGATATGCTCATATCCAGAAGCCTCGCAATGTATACCATTTGGTTTTAAGTCAAATGCACTCAAAATATCAAAAAATGCATGAGTTTCGTCCATGACATTAGAAAAACAACGTGTTTTCATTCCGTTTGATAATTTTTCAGTATTTCCATGCATAGGATCACAAATCCATAAAACATCTTCATTTTTAAGGTGTTTTAATAATTGAGGCAACTGATCTTTGATCACTGACCGCCCTAAACGTATAATTAAGCTTAACCTTCCTTTGATATGGTGAGGGTTCAATAAATGAACTAAAAATTTAATCTGCTCAGGATCAGCATTAGGGCCAATTTTAACACCAATAGGATTATCAATTGATGCTGCAAATTTAATGTGACCCAAATGAGGTTGACGTGTTCGCTCTCCTACCCACAAAAAATGAGATGATGTTGCAAACATCTCACCATGCTCTTGACGTGTCATTGCTTGTTCAAATGGTAATAAATAGGCTTCATGGCCTGTAAAAAACGCCTCCCCTAAGTTCAATTCTTTTAAATAAAAAGGTATTTCTTTTAAAACTTTTTGACTATGTTCATATCCTTTAAGCATACGAAATGGATCGGGTGTTCGTTGGTCTATGGCTTGTCCATTAATGATATCGCCTAAAAAACTGCTGATCGTTTGACCATGAATAACTTCAGTTTGCTGAGATCTAGGTTTTGCGTATTGACCAGCTATGCGTCCTATAATTGTACATTTTTCATTAAAAATTTTAAAAATTTTTTCAAAGAATTCACACATGACCTGTGTATGGCGTGGTGGAGATGCAAAAATTTCAGCACAATCCCCAGCGTGGACAATGAATTCATCTTTTTGTAATTTTTTAAAAAGAGCACGTATATGATCAATGGAAACTAAATTTTTTTTATATTTAAGTGTCTTAATAACATTAATTAATTGTGACCTTGAAGTATAGATTGGCCCTTGGGCAACAGGATCATCAATATAGTTATAATGATCTTTTTGTTGAAGACAAGGTGATAACGTCAAAATGACCTCCTTTTATGAGATTATTCAACGGTTACTGATTTGGCTAAATTTCTTGGTTGGTCAACATCTTGTCCTTTTAAATTTGCTACACCAAAAGCTAACATTTGCATAATCATCACTGTTAAAAATGGTTGAAATATTGCATCACAATAAGGAAGACGATATATGTTTTGCGGATAAAGATTAATACTGTCAATCTTAGAATTCTCGTCTGTCACTAAAATAACTTTGCCACGTCTTGCCAAAATCTCTTGAACATTTGATAATGTTTTTGGCAAACAATCATTTGACGGAGCAATAACAACAGCATAAATTGATTCATCAATCAAGGCAATCGGGCCATGTTTTAATTCTCCAGCAGGATAGCCTTGAGCATTAATATAAGATAGCTCTTTTAATTTTAAAGCCCCTTCAAATGCGATAGGCGTATTTATACCACGTGCCATGTAAATGACATCCTTTGATTGAATCAACAGTTTGCATAATTTCATTATGTCATCAAATTGATCAAGTACACAATTCATATGCTTCGGTATCGCCAAAAAATCTTGTATTTTGGTTTTTTTTTGCTCATCAGGCATTTTTTTAAATACCAAGGAAAGCAAGACTGTAATTTGTGCCGAAAATGCTTTAGTAGATGCCACACTCACCTCTATACCAGCCAGAGTTTGAATATAAAAATCACTGCGACGCATTAAAGAGCTTTCCAAGACGTTGACAATACCTAGGGTTGGAATATGTTTTGTTTTCAATAAATCTAAAGATGCAAGGGTATCAATCGTCTCGCCAGATTGGGAAATCAAAATGGCTAAATCTGTATCACCTAAATAAGGTTGTCTATACCTAAACTCTGATGCTATTTCTACGTCAACACCAATATTACCATAGGATTCCATCCAATACTGACATAATAACCCTGCGTAATAAGAAGTTCCACATGCTACGATTTTAATCCGTTTAGCAGACATTAAAATAGATTCCAGTTTTGGATCCAATAGAATATCAGCTTGGTCGTGATTTAAAAGGCTTGAAAAAGTATCATGAACAACCTTAGGTTGCTCAAAAATTTCTTTTAACATGTAATGAGAATATCCCAATTTATCGCTGTTCAGGTTTAAATGGGAAATATCCTTGAAAGAGCGATCTATTTGGGCTTTATGTTCATCAAAAACAATAACTTTGTGGTCATCAATAACCACCATGTCTTTATCTTCTAAATAACATACATGATCACTCCATAAAGATAAAGCAATAGCATCAGATGCAATAAAAGATCCCTTGTCTGATATGGAAAAAGCCAAAGGGCTGCCATGCCTTGCACCAATCATCAAAGAGGGATTATCTTTAAATACTGCCACAATTGAAAAAGTTCCTTCTAATTTTTCTAATGTTTTTTGAACCGCAGTGCGGTGATCAAATCCCAATCTCAAATAAAAATCAATTAAATGAGCAATAACCTCGGTATCCGTATCTGTCATGCATTGATAACCTTGATCTTGCACAAAGTTTTTTAAATAATGATGGTTTTCAATAATGCCATTATGGACAATAGCAACACAACCAGACTCATGGGGGTGGGCATTATTAATAGTAACACCGCCATGGGTTGCCCAACGGGTATGGCCAATGGCAATGGCTCCATTCAATGGATAATTTTGCAATTCTTTTTTAAGGGAGTCTAATTTTCCAATAGATCGAACCTTTTCAAATGTATGATTATTTATTGTTAAAATACCTGAAGAATCGTACCCCCTATATTCTAACCGCGACAATCCTTCTATCACATTTGGAATTGCATTTCCATTTTTAAGCAAAATTCCAACAACACCGCACATACCAAAAAAATACAATAAACATATATTATATTATGGCAAAAATTTAATCAAAATAATATTTCAAATCATTTCATACAGAGCCCACGCATGAAGAACTTTATTGACACAATTCAATAAATGATGAAGTATTTTTTTATACTAAACCTGAAAAAAATTACTATTCAGGTAAAAAAAGATATTATTTGTGCACATCGTGTAAAAGGTCAGTTGTATGTTTTGAACCGTAAAAGGAATACTTTTTCAAGCATTCCTTTTTTATAAGCCTATTTTTTTAAATTCTTAACATAAATGTTTATAGCTGTTGAAAAATCTTTATCATTCGTGTATTTATCTGTTAGTTCTTTTAATTTTTCTTCACCCTCTTTAGTCTTTATCGAATATTTTTCATCAATCTCCTTAATATCGTTATAAACACTCAGCAAAGCCTTTGCTTGATCAAATTCTTTATTGAAGCCATCTTGATCTAACATTCCTTTATCATCATAGTGCTCGTAAGATAAAAGTTTTTTTACCCCTTCTTCTGCTTCTTGTTGTTGTTTTTCTTTATACGAATCGACTGTTTTAAATATACGTTCAAAATCATGATTCGTGAATGATGGTTGGTTTTTGTAATGATTGTTAACCTTCAATAAAGCATACTTTACACATTGATTTAAGTAGTCATTGACATCTTGATCCACATACTTGAGTTCTTTCATCATCTCGCTATTTTTTGTAAAAGCATTCTCTATAGTGTCTTCTGTAGGCTTCTGGTCTAGCCCTAGAAAGTTTTTCTGTACAACACTTTCTAAAACAGGAATAATGATGCTTTTTTCGTCAGGCTTATAATTTTTTATCAGTTGTTGTAAAGCTTTACAATAAACCTTATCTTCTGATGTTGGCTCTTGTTTACTGAACTTTGCCTTATAACTCTGCGTCCATTTAGTTTCAACTTGCTCACTAGAGAATCTTGATAGACCGTCAATTAATTTTGTTGTCATGTCGAGTACTTTGATTAGATGATCAGCTCTTTTCTTACTGTTCTCTTGTTCTTTGAGCGTTTCTTCCTTAATCTGCACATGCTGATTTGCTGAATTTATTGATAGACTTACATTGGTTAAATCTGCAAGATCTGTAAATAGACGCGCTGCACTATCCAAATCCTCTGTTCCATCTGACTTAAAGCCTACAAGAGCACTCACAGCAAAATTATCTGGGCGACAAGAGGGGGCTGGCTGTCCGTTATGGGTATTGGCTGATAATGTAAAACTAAATCGTTCAATCCATTGGTTATAGCGATCCTTAAGTGTGTTCTCATTGTTAATTTTTACACCATTCTCATCATGTTCAATTTTAAAAATAATAACTTGAACGTCTCGATCAGTTAATTGTCTATTGTTTATTTGACGAATGAGATTATTTTGTGTAACAACATTTAAAGTACTGTTTTTAATATATTCCTCCAGGTGTTTTTTAGGATGAGGTTTTTTTTGATCTTCGTTTATACTTTTTGACATCATAGCAAAATAACCACTTGAATCTATGCCCATGATAGTTTCCATGTATGCAAGTTCATTATGTTGATTATGTTGATTATGTTGATTATTTTGTCCAATCGTTTGTAATTGAAAAGAAAAATCTTCCTTTTGGTACTGTGGACATGCGTTGATGAATGCCTCGACACTCATTGCTGTTCTCACTAAACTCTTATTGTCCGATTGACATGTCATTCTTTTTAATTCTTCGAATACATATTTATCCATATCTTTGAATTTATTCATCTTTAAAAAATCGAAAGATAGTATTTCGCAATTTTGATGAATACGGCCAGTAATCTCATTTTTTAATGCATCTGGAATAATAAAGTTATTAAGGGCTTCAAGTAGCATATTTTTATCTTCTACCCCTCTTCTATCATCTATTATCTCATCGAATAGGCTGCGTGAAAAATCCTTTGAAAATTGATAATCGTCAATACCATCTTTAACATGATTAGCTACGTCAATTGCTTTTTTAAATTGGTCAAAACCCCTTGATGAAGCAAAAAACCTTACACAACTTGTGAATTGTTTTTTGTGAATTTTACCTTTGACTATATTGTAGATATCAAATGCTTGTTGTCTAAGTTCGTCGTCAAGCATCATTTTACAAAGATCTAATCCTATTTCGCATGTAAGAAAATAGTTGTCACCCCTTATATATTCTTTATTGCGCTTAAACTCATCTAATGCCTCATTTCTGTAGTCTGGATTAAATACACGGAAAGCAAAATCTTTATAATAACCTTCGCTATTAAATAATTTTTTACTATCTGTATATATCTCCGTGCTAAATCCTTGAGATAACATGCACAGACTAGATACACTCAGTGATTAATGCCAATCGTTTGTTGTGTTTTAAATACATAAAAATTCTCCTTATATTAAAATTTCCATATATGATGATTTTTGACATTCATCATATATTTTATATTAGCACATAAAGTAAATTTTTCAGAATAACACAAAAATGTGTAAGATACATCATCTATTCGTGTTTACGGAAAACGTGTTTACTCCCAGAGCCCACGCATGAAGAATTTCATTGACACAATTCAATAATCAACTTGTATTTTAAATAAAAAGAGAGCGGAGCGCGCCCTCACATAGCGCTGTAGCTCCGCTCTCCATTTAATTAAAATCTAAGTTGATCTATTAATTTTAATGATTTCTAATTATAAGGTTTTTAATGTACATTAAATAAAACCTGAATCACAAAAATATATGTGGTTTCATTTTTCGTGCTTTTTATGGATTACCCCCACTGACGCGTTCAAGCGACGGGGTTCCAGTTGGTGCTGTTTATGGTATGACGCATATGTTGTTAAAAATGATGGATCTATTAAAAGGAAATCAAGTGATTGTATTTTTTGACTCAGGAACGCTCACCTTTAGGCATCATCTTTTCCCAGATTATAAATCCAATCGATTATCTCCCCCCGATGACTTGAAACCACAATTTTCTTTGTGTCAAAAGTTATGCCATGAAATTGAATTAACAGTTATTCAACAAGAAGGAGTAGAAGCAGATGATTTAATTGCCAGTTACACTAATCAAGCCAAACATCATCACATGGATGTCATGATCATTTCATCGGATAAGGATTTAATGCAATTAATCGATTC
This sequence comes from Alphaproteobacteria bacterium, assembly GCA_044355315.1. Taxonomy (GTDB): domain Bacteria; phylum Pseudomonadota; class Alphaproteobacteria; order JALRGP01; family JALRGP01; genus JALRGP01. Next base: position 27,312 of record JBIKYJ010000002.1, read on the forward strand.
ACAGGTGACATTGTATGATCCCATAAAAAACAAGCCCATTACCCAAGATGATGTCATGAAAAAATTTGGGGTCCTTCCAAACCAGGTCACCGGCGTTCAAGCGTTATTAGGAGATGCCAGCGATCATATCCCAGGTGTCAAGGGGATAGGTATGAAAGGAGCCAGCCAATTAATGACGACCTTTGGGTCTTTTGATCAGTTAATGAAAAATATCCAAAACATTCCAAACAAACGATTGCGTGAGTTGATTGAATTACAACAAGACAAAGCCTACTTATCTTATGAACTAGCCACCCTCAAACATGATATTGACTTACCTATTAGGATGAATGATCTACAAATATTCGTCCCGAATTTACAAAGACTACAAATTTTTTTGAAAGAAATGGGATTTAAAACGCTTATCCAAGAAACACCCGTCAATCACAGCCAATTTTTTTCCCATAGTACTGTAACGTCTTTTGATCATCTTGAAGAATTCATATCCAAAATTATGGTATCCAAACAATGTTCATTTCAATGTCAAACGGCCTCATTGTTACCGTGTGATGATCAGATCATTGGTGTATCATTATCAACATTTGATAAAGAAAAAATTATATCTGTATACGTACCAATCATTCGTTGTCCTGATCTTTTAAATCTTATTGTTGATCTTTTAAATAATCCAACCATTCAAAAAATTGGCCACAACATTAAAAATGACCTGACGATTTTAAGACATCACCTCCATACATTTGAAGGATTTCAAGATATGATGGTCGTATCATATGTGTTGCATGCAGGTCTTCATGGGCATGACAATGATGAATTGGCCTTAAAGTACTTGGGGTATCATTGTCAAAATATCAAAGCGCTCACAAAAGGACGATCTTTTTTGGAATTAACCTTGGAAGACGCAGCCCTTTATGCTTGTGAAAATTCCAGCATATCCTTAAGACTTTTTACAGATTTTTATAAAGAATTAACACCCAATTTAAAGGATTTATATGACAATGTGGAATGTCCTTTGATTCCAGTCATTATGAGAATGGAACAAGAAGGTATTTATGTGAATCATATTAATTTAAAATTATTAAAACGTGATATTGATGATGATTTGGGTCGCATTGAAAGTGATATTTATAATCAATGTGGACAAGTTTTTTTGTTATCATCACCGAAACAATTGGGATGTATATTGTTTGAAAAGATGGGGATTGGTCAGGGAAAAAAAACAAAAATGGGGGCTTACAAAACTGATTCATTGTCATTGGAGGCTTATCAACCTCACCCATTGATTGATATGATCTTGAAATGGCGTGAATTATTTAAATTAAAAACGACTTACATTGATGGTTTGCTGAAAAGAACATCTCCGATGACCAAACGCGTTCACACAAATTTCTGCGTTGCGGGAACGGCCACAGGGCGTTTATCATCGTCCGACCCCAATCTTCAAAATATACCGGTTAAATCCGATATGGGGAGACGGATCAGGGGATGTTTTGAAGCCAAAGAAGGATGTGTCTTTGCTTCCCTTGATTATTCTCAAATTGAATTGAGGTTGTTGACCCATATGGCGTCCATTCCAAATCTTGAACATGCCTTTGCAAATGGCATTGATATCCACCAAAAATGTGCCAGTGATATTTTTAAATGCACAATCAATGATGTCACTCCAGAGCAACGCCGATTTGCAAAAACCATTAACTTTGGCATCATCTATGGAATCAGTCCATATGGTTTATCCAGACAACTGAGCATCACTACCCAAGAAGCAAAACATATGATTGATGAGTATTTGATGCAATACCCAGGTATTCAACAGTATATAGACCAACAAATTTCATTTGCAAAATCCCACGGGTACGTAGAAACAATTTTACGCAGACGATGCTACACACCCTACATTTTGGACAAAAACCATCAATTATCACAGTTTTCTCAAAGACAAGCTGTCAATTCTCCTTTACAAGGAAGTGCAGCTGATATCATGAAAATGGCAATGATTACTATTAATGAATTTTTAAAAGAACGCCATTTACATACCAAAATGTTACTTCAAATCCATGATGAATTAATTTTTGAGATCCCAAATGATGAGACCTGGGTGATGGATCATCTCAGATCAATAATGGAACGCGTTATAGATTTACGTGTTCCATTAATTGTTGTCACCCATGTGTCAAAACAATGGGAATAAGGTTATTACCGAGTGCGCAAGTTGTTTACAAGGAACAAAAAAAATTTGGTTAAAAAATTTAAAAATATTTTATGCTCCTAGAAGATTTTATCATAACTGTTTATTGTGTTGTTGATGAGAATTTGAAGAAAAG
>JBIKYJ010000090.1:0-3450 GCA_044355315.1 Alphaproteobacteria bacterium
TTTTGGCTAAAACTTTTGTAATAGCCGCGGTAAGGGACGTTTTTCCATGGTCAACGTGACCAATCGTTCCTATGTTACAATGCGGCTTTGTTCTTTCAAATTTTGCTTTTGACATATAGTGGCCCCCTTTAAAATTTATTATTTTTGGAGCGGGTGATGGGAATCGGACCCACGTAGCCAGCTTGGAAGGCTGGAGCTTTACCATTAAGCTACACCCGCTTGAACTTGTCAAAGACAACAAGTCATGGTTTATGATTGTTTATTTTAGAAAAAAAGTCAAATTTTGATAAAAATTAAGATGTATATAAGTCTGTTGTTACAGCTACATGGTCTACGCATGAAAATTTGTGGTAAATTTACAACAAAATGAAAAACTAAACCTCAGAAATCTGTGAAAACTATCATGAGATAAAATTCTTCATGCGTAGGCTCTGGGTACAAACGTGATAGTTCATACATATTTTTTTTGAGTATGTTACAATAATTTTGAAAGGGTTGATTCTTTTTTTTACAACACGTCAATGAATTCTTCGTTTAAAAATTTTTTGATTTGGCTTGCAGCATTTATTGGGCTGTTATTTGTTTTTCAAATGTCTCCATTTTCTGCGAAATCTCACGTAGACAGATCTATTGCTTATTCTGATTTTTTAAAAAATATTAAATTAGATCAATTTTCAGAAATTATAGTCAGTGGATTAGACGTACGAGGAAAAACAAAAGATGGCCAAATGATTTCTACCTATGCGCCGGAAAGAACTCAGCTGATTAATTCAGCTATTGATAGGGGTGTTGTTGTCAGAGCCGAACCACCCGTTCAAGAAACTCCCTCCTTTTGGCATATTTTATTATCATGGCTCCCGTTCATTGTTATTATTGGCCTGTCTATTTTTTCTATGCGTCAATTGCAATCTGGGAATAACAAAACAATGAGATTTGGGCGTTCTCGTGCTAAAAAAAATGATCCTGAAGCAGACAAAAAAATCACCTTCAATGATGTGGCAGGGATTGACGAGGCTAAACAAGAGTTACAAGAAATTGTTGAATTCTTAAAAGATCCAGAAAAATTTGAACGTCTAGGAGGGAAAATACCTAAAGGTGTTTTGTTGATTGGCCCTCCTGGAACAGGTAAGACTTTACTCGCAAAAGCCATTGCGGGTGAAGCAAATGTTCCTTATTTTAGTATCTCAGGATCCGATTTTGTTGAAATGTTTGTAGGCGTTGGAGCAAGTCGTGTTCGTGATATGTTTGACCAAGCTAAAAAAAATGCTCCTTGTATTATTTTTATTGATGAAATTGATGCCGTAGGGCGTCACCGTGGTATTGGTCTTGGGGGAGGTAATGATGAGCGTGAACAAACATTAAATCAAATGCTTGTCGAAATGGATGGTTTTGAAGATAATCAGGGTGTAATTATTGTAGCAGCCACTAATCGTCCCGATATTTTAGATCCTGCTTTACTGCGTCCAGGACGATTTGATCGCCAAGTGAGTGTCCCAAATCCCGATGTCAATGGTCGTCAACAAATTTTAAAGGTTCATACACGAAAAATACCTGTTAGTGATGATGTTAAATTGGATATTATCGCACGAGGAACCCCCGGATTTTCAGGAGCAGATATTGCTAATTTATGCAATGAGGCTGCTTTAATGGCAGCTCGAAAAAATAAACATATTGTGTCTATGGATGACTTTGAACAAGCCAAAGACCGCGTCATGATGGGGGCGGAGCGGCGTTCTCTTGTAATGACAGATCATGAAAAAAAAATAACTGCCTATCACGAAGCCGGGCACGCAATTATCTCATTGTATGTTGCTCAATCTGACCCCCTTCATAAGATTACCATCATCCCGCGCGGGCAAGCTTTGGGTGTGACCATGCGTTTACCAGAAAATGATCGTATTTCTGTAACAAAAATCAAACTACTGGCGGACATCCAAGTGGCTATGGGAGGACGCATCGCAGAAGAGATGATTTTTGGAGAAGACTTTGTCACAACCGGCGCCTCATCGGACATTAACATGGCAACAAAATTAGCAAAAATGATGATTAAACAATTTGGCATGAGTGAAAAATTAGGTTTTCAAAGTTACGACACACAACAAGATTATATGGGGAACTACGCGCCATTATCACCAGCTACATCTGGATCCATTGATGAAGAAATAAAAAAATTATTGGATTCTTGTTATGTAAATGCCACCCGCTTATTAAAGGATAAAAAGAATGAATTGATTATTTTGGCAGAAAAATTATTAGAAGACGAAACTCTTTCAGCCCAAGAAGTTAAAAAATTATTAGGAATTTCTGGAGATTTTGATGAAACACCTCCAGAACCTGCAATCAAAAAAAACACAAAACGTATTCGAAAGTCATTAAATGATCCCAAAATACCTGATCCTTCCCCTGTTATTTAATTCTTTAGCTTTTTCAACCATTGGCCGTGTAGAGTTGAAGGCAAAGGATGTGTGCTATACCTCAAAAGTGGAAAAAAAAGCTATTGCCAAAGGGGACATTATTTTGACCTATCATATGAGCGCAGAAGAAAAAATTATTTTAAAAGCAGATGAAGTTGTTGCCTTTTTTGAAAACAAAAAAGGTCAATTCAATAAGGTGAGCGCAAAGGGACATGTTTTTATTCAAAAAATTAAAGGATCAATTCAAGAATCATTGCACTGCGAATCATGTCATTACGATATCCCTCATCACATGATTGAATGTGATTCACCTTTTGTGTTGAAACGAGCCGATGATACATTGAAGGGTGAATCCGCCACCATTAATTTAAAAACAGGCCATTGTAACGTCAAGAATGGTCATATTGATTTTACACCTGATGATCTTAAAAAAAAATAATCTAGATGTTCAACATATCGGTTATCATTATGGTATCCAAGATATGTCTTTACATTTTGAAACAGGTCAAATTTATGGTATTTTGGGTCCCAATGGTGCAGGTAAAACCACATTGTTTTCCTTATTATGTGGTCTTAAAAAAGTGAAAAAAGGGGATATTTTTTTTAAAAGCATCAAAATTAATGACTTGACTTTATATGAACGCTCAACATTGGGAATTGGGTATTTACCTCAAGAGTCATCAATTTTTAAAGATTTAAGTGTATTAGATAATTTATTAATGATTTTACAAATTGTCGAGCCTAATCAATCACTTCAACAAGAAAAGGCTTTGGATTTGTTGGAGTCTTTTGAATTAACCCATTTGCAACATCAAAAAGGTCAAACCTTATCGGGTGGTGAAAGGCGCCGACTAGAAATTGCCAGATCTTTGATTACCAGTCCTCAATTTTTATTTTTAGATGAGCCATTTGCTGGAATTGATCCCATTTCAATTATGAATATTTGTCATTTTTTAAAAAAATTAAAAGACCAAGATATGGGTATTATTATGACCGATCATAATATTTTGGAGACATTACGTCTTGTGGATTTTGC
>JBIKYJ010000081.1:0-4073 GCA_044355315.1 Alphaproteobacteria bacterium
CATTGCGCAGGGAACACCTATAGAAGTGGCGTCTCATCAATCTGTCAAAGATACTTATTTAGGAAGTCATTTTAATTTATAAATTTTGAGTATTACAGAAAATTATTAAATATAAAAAAGTTTGATCTATCGATAATAAGCGTATCCAACATACCATTCTATAGGGTTTTTTATAAGACATCATCATTCATTAAAACTTCTGGCATGATGACAGTAAGGTTGATTTATGTTTTTAACGCGTGAATCAGGTCTTCACATACTTTTTTACCATCTCCTAATAACATAGATGTTTTAGGATTTATAAACAAAGGATTATCAATTCCAGAATACCCTGACCCCAGTGAACGTTTAATAAACAAAATGTGATGGGACTGATCTACATCCAAGATGGGCATTCCGTAAATGGGAGAAGATTGATCTGTACGTGCTGATGGATTTGTGATGTCATTGGCCCCAATCACAATTGCGACATCTGTTGTTGAAAAATGCTCATTCGCTTCTTCTAATTCCATCACGTCATCATAAGACACGTTAGCTTCAGCCAGCAAGACATTCATATGCCCAGGCATTCTTCCCGCCACCGGGTGAATGGCATATTGAACATGAATATGACGATGGGTTAGTAACTTTACCATTTCAACCAGAGCATGTTGTGCATGGGACACCGCCATTCCATATCCTGGGATAATAATCACTTTTTTTGATTTTTTTAATAAATGAGCCGCTTCGTTGGCATCAATGACACGAGGCTGATCTTGCTCAATGGTTTCGGACTCAGAATCATTTTGGGTAGTGACATCGCATACAACAACGTGATGATTTTGACCTTGACCAAACAACACATGTAACAATGAACGGTTCATCGCGCGACACATTATATAGCTTAAAATTGCTCCCGATGTTCCAACAAATGCTCCTGTCATCACCAACAATATATTAGACATGCTAAAACCAATGCCACAAGTAGCCCATCCAGAATAGGAATTGAGCATTGATACCACAACAGGCATGTCGGCTCCGGCCACGGGTAAAATGAGCATCACGCCCAATGCTAATGCGGATCCGTTCAACACACAAAACCAGAGAAAATTGGGACAGATCATAAAAATAATAAAACTGACAAATGTTGCTATAGAACATAATTTTATATAATCAAGTGGTGGTAGTTTTTGATGGCCGTGTAATTTTAAAAACGCAATGATCGATCCAGAAAAAGTTATAGATCCAATGGCTGATCCTAATGCTATGTCCAAAAGTGTTCCCATAGAATGAGAGCTTTTCGCCAACAGAAAAAGACCAGCAATACCAACTGCAGCAAGGCCAATCAAACTATGAAAGCCTGCCATTAATTCTGGTAGCATAGTCATAGGCAATCGTTTTGTGGTAAATAAACCAATGCCTCCTCCAATACCAAGTGCAATGATGACCCATACGGTATGGAAAAATGGTAGATATAACAAGGCCATCGCAAGGGTTGAAACCATCCCAACTATACCAAAAAACACTCCTTTTCGAGCTGTTTTTTCTATTGATAGCCCTGATAATGACATGACAAAAAAACACGCCACAAGGGTATATACAATGAGATTAATGTTATTTGTCATGAGAAAAAAATCCTTTTGATGTTGATTTTTTTGAAAATAAATCGACCATTCGTTTTGTCATAAAAAATCCACCAAAAATATTAATAGCGCACAAAACGGTTGTTAAAAAACCGACAACACTTGTTGCACAAAAAGGCAGAGCTCCAACAATAATGACACTAGAAATAGCGTTAGTCATGGACATTAATGGTGAATGAAGTGATCCTTTGACGCGCCACACCACAAAATACCCCAAGAAGCATGACAAAATAAAAACAATGAACAAGACAACCCGTTCGTCCATAACCCCTACTGATTCATCTTGTACATAAGAATTTAACTCTTTAAATTGATCAACAAGATAATCTAAATTTTTTTGAATATCTTTGACTTGGCTCAGTAAAGACGTACTCATTTTATAATACACATCCCTCTTTTGTTTTATTCTACCTTGGACCTAATCAATTTGTCCTTGATCTAATTTAAATGTTTGTAAATCATGATATGTAATCCACTAGTTTAACGCCTTGTTCTCCTGCCAATGAGTCCTCCTTGGATAACATGATAATAGCGTAGCCTTGTTTTTTTTCTTAAGAATCTTGGTAAACTAACTTGGGGGGCACGCTTCATACATTCAAAATCTTTCCGTGGAAAACACATCATACCAAAGGAATAAAATATTTATGGATTTTTGGGTGTCTCATCATTTTATATACTAGGCACGTCAATCATTTATAATAATATATAACTTCTTGTTATCCTCTGGTGATTGTTGGTCGATATTGTTCGCTGCGTCCATTTGTCAAAATCCTTTTCAAATATTACCGTACTAAAAGATATTAATTTATCAATTCCAAAAGGATCTATATTTATGATTTTGGGCCCCTCCGGATGCGGAAAAACAACTCTGATTTCAATTTTGGCCGGGATTTTAAAAAAAGATAATGGAGAATGTTTTTTATTAGATTGTGATTTGGATAAGATGAGCGATAAAGATCTGATTCGTTTTCGGGGAAAACATATTGGGTTTGTTTTTCAAAATTACCATCTTATTTCAACCATTTCTGTATTAGATAATGCCATGATCCCGCTTTTGATCAATCGCGTTGACCAGTCAATTGCCACACGTAACGCACGTGACATCCTATCAAGGGTTGGATTAACAAACCGTGAACATTTATGTCCAGACCAATTGTCAGGAGGAGAACAACAAAGGCTTGCGATTGCACGAGGAGTCATTCACGAGCCCCAAATTTTGATTTGTGATGAACCAACGGCGGCCTTGGATCACGAAACAGGAGATCAGGTGGTCAGACTGATTTCTAACATGAATAAAAATTTACAAACAACGGCAATTATTGTTACCCATGATCATCGTATATTGAAATATGGGGATTATATTGCCCATATGGAAGATGGTCAAATTATATCAATTGAACAACAAAAAAAGGATCTAAAATGATTGAATTTTTAAAAAAATTAAAATTTAAAAATAAAGTTTTAATTATGATTAGCCTAATGGGTACCGTTGGGGGGATTATATTTACTCATACACTTGGTGATCAACAAAAACCAGTGATTAGCTACACGGCTTTACCACCATCGCCTCCCTTTACTCAGGTTGTGTGTGGAACAGGTATCATTGAACCAAACAGCTACGTTATTAATGCGGGAAGTGATGTGCAAGGGGTTGTGACAGACGTTTTTATCAAAGAAGGTGATCAAGTTAAAAAAGGTGATCCATTATTTAAACTCAGAGATGACCGTTTAAAATCAGAACGATTGTCTTTGTTAAAAGATATCAGTGTTGCTGAATCTAAAATTGCAACCGCGACTATGCAATTGGAGGATAAAACTCAACAACGAAACCGTTTTGATAAACTGAAAACGGGATTTTCTGTGAGTGAAGATGATCAACAAAAATATCGCTATGGAGTCAAAATTGCCCAATGTCAATTAAATGAGGCTAAAGAGTCTTTGGAACTGTCTAAGACAAAGTTACAAGCATTAGAGGTATCTATTGGTTTATTAACTGTGCATGCACCTGTTGATGGGACGATTTTAAAAGTATACGTCAGACCTGGTCAATATATTGGATTGCTCTCAGATTGTTATATATCTTTAGGGCATTTAAATCCTTTGCATTTACGTGTCCAAATCGATGAATATGATTTACATAGGTTGAGTGATCAAAAACAGGGGAAAGCCTTTTTAAAAGGAGATCCATCCGTGTCATATCCTATATCTTTTGTTAGAATCGAGCCCATGGCGATTCCTAAAACCCAATTAAGTGGTCTCGCTAATGAACGGGTGGATACACGGGTGCTAGAAGTGATTTACAAAATTGAAGAACCGTATGACAATCTCTTTGTTGGGCAGCAATTGGACGTATTCATTGACGTTCAAAAATGATAACTTCCAAACAGGTTTTCATTTTATATCATCAAGATATAACTGAATCCGTTGGCTACCAAACCGCGCCAAAGGAAT
>JBIKYJ010000040.1:0-8259 GCA_044355315.1 Alphaproteobacteria bacterium
GAAAATTCGTGAATGTCACCCCCAAAGGCGTGTTGTGTATGTGTCATCTGAAAAATTTATGTATCTATTTATTCGTGCTCTTCGCCACAAAGAAATTATGTCATTTAAGGAACAATTTCGAACCGTCGATGTTCTGATGATTGATGATATTCAATTTATTGGTGGAAAAGATAATACTCAGGAGGAATTTTTTCACACATTTAACGCCCTGGTTGATCAAAACAAACAAATTATTGTATCTGCCGATAAATCACCATCCAATTTGGAAAATATAGAAGAACGATTAAAATCCAGGCTAGGATGGGGGCTGGTCACTGATATTCATCCTACAACCTACGAGTTACGCCTGAGTATTTTAGAAGCCAAAGCGGATCAATTAAAAATGATGATTCCCAAGGAATTGAAGGAGTTTTTAGCAATCAAAATTACATCCAATATTCGAGAATTAGAGGGTGCTCTTAATCGTATTCATGCCCATACAAAATTTGTTGGACGTCCTATTACGTTGGACAGCTCACAAGACTTATTAAAAGATTTGATTAGATCAAATGACATTAAATCATCGATTGAAGATATTCAAAAAAAAGTGTGTGAATTTTTTGGTATCAAATTGAGTGACATGTTGTCTAGCAAGAGATCCCAAAATTTGGCAAAGCCTCGGCATGTGGCTATGTATTTATGTAAAATGTTAACGACTAAGTCTTTGCCAGAAATTGGCAAACGATTTTCTGGGCGTGACCATACAACAATTTTACATGCCGTTCGAAAAATAGAAGCTATGCGTAATGAAGATCATGAATTTTCTAAAGATATCGATATGTTATTAAGATCACTACGTTAAAATGATGTTTAAATATATATTAATGATTTTTATAATAAGCACAGTATGTTTTTCTGTGACATTGAAAGAAGAAGTTCTAAAAACATTGGATCAGATGAATACTTTAGAAACACCTTTTGTCCAAATCCATTCAAAGTACCCAAACCAACCTCAAATAGGAATTATATACTTAAAACGCTCGTTAAAGCGTATTGCTATTCATATGAACCAACAAAAAATAATTGTGGTTAAGGATGATGCTTATATTTTAGATAAAGACAGCCATGTGGAGGTTCAAGATCTATCGCAAACCCCAATTCAATATTTATTAAAACCTAAGGGTTTTTTTTCCAAAGATATTAACACAACATGCCGAGAGATTAATGGGTATATTGTTGCAAGACTAACCTATGCGATTGAAATGCGGGATGTTTATATGGAATTTGTTTTTGTGCGTCAAAAAAATATTTTACAACTCCAAGGTTGGGTGGTGAAGGATTTATCAGGCATCACAACGGTCACTTTTGATCCTAAAAATATTAAAATCAACCAAGAGATCCATGATAAAATTTTTCAAGATCATCGTATTAAAATTCCATCATGATTTCAACTGATGCGGCGTTATCCTACATTGATAACATTTTAAGAAAACACCCCAAAGGATCTTTTTTAAGAATTTGTGTGGAATCAGGCGGGTGCGCTGGGTTTCAATACCGTTTTTCTATAGATTTTGAAAAAAATAATCAAGATGTTTCCATCTATCCACATATTATTAGTGATAAAGAATCATTCAATTTTCTAAACGGTGCTAAGTTGGATTATATTTGCAATTTAATGGAGGAGCGTCTTGTGATCATGCAACCATCTGCCCAAAAAACATGTGGGTGTGGTAATTCTTTTGATATTTAATTAGGTTTCCTTGGACAATAAACACATGGTTGTCTTATTAAAAATTTATCATCATTCTTTGAATGTGGTGTTATGATCATAAGTTATATGTGTTTTCTATTTTTATTGGTTGGGGTAAGAGTTCACTTCTTTTAAGATGTGTGATGGTTTTTTTAACCTTCACAAAGATTTTAAATTAATCAAACATTCAGTAATGGGACCAATTAAGTATAAAGATCCACATACAAGCCCTTTATCATTAGAATATTGACAAAACTTTTGTGCTTCATCTGATGTCAGTGTCACGATCGGATCCACAATAGAAGAAAAGTCTTTGGCTTGATAAAAATCATCACCTAATTCCACAAAGTATAATGTGTGAATATAGTCTTTTATCAAAGATAAACATGAGATATCTTTATCCTTTTTCATTGCAAAAATAACCGGAATGGCACTGTACTCATTTTCTTTCAGAAATTGCCTTAAAACTTGAAACCCACCCATATTATGAGCTCCATCTATTAACCATCCATGAATATTTTGTAAACGTCCCGGCCAATCAACACAAGCAAGGCTTTTATTAATGATTGTTTGGTTTGGCAATAATCCGGTGAGATGAAGAGCTGCGATGGCGGTGGATGCGTTCATATATTGATGTTGTCCTTTTAATGATAAAGTGTCTAAGGATACGGAATGTGGATTGCCTTTGATATGCACCATAAGAGAATCATAATAAAAATCACGTCCACACACCATGTTGCACTCATCAAACATAGATTGGATCTCCATTGGTTGTTGAGAAATTACTGATAAGGATCCATTTTTAAGAATGCCTTTTTTTTCACAAGCAATATTGGGTAACGTGGGGCCCAAATAATCCTGGTGATCTAAAGAGATCGGAGTGATGATGCAACATAACGGGTTATCAATTACATTTGTGGCATCCAAACGTCCTCCAAGACCCGTTTCAAGTAAGACAAAATCCGCAGGAATGTCATGAAATAATAAAAAAGCCGCCGCAGTCATTTTTTCAAAAAAAGTTGTCCCATCGGGAGAATGACTCTCTACAATTGCCAAAGCTTCATTTAAAGACTCGTCATCCACATGTTGATCTTTGATCATAATGCGCTCGTTGATATGAATCAAGTGCGGCGATATATACCGGTGAGTTGTATAACCCATACCGTTTAATAATGATTTAATAATGGCAATTGTGGACCCTTTACCGTTGGTTCCTGCTACGTGAAATACCGGAGGTATGCGACGTTGTGGATTACCTAAATGATTTAATAAAAATTGTATTCGATCAAGACAAAGGTCTGCTCTATCCATGGTTTAAAATCATTATTTTTAATATGTTAACATAAACATATTAACGTTTAATCATTTTCAATGTTTAAATTTTTCAAATCATTTTTTTCAAAAAAAAATATCCACTCTTTAAAAGATATCGAAGACGTATTAATTCAAAATGATGTGGGTATGACTATAACGCACTATTTTTTAGATCATTTAAAAAATGTACCCACAGATCAGATAATTCTGACGTTAAAAACTTTATTATTAGATATCTTAAAACCAGCGCAAAAAAAAATAGATTGGTCGTGTTCATATTTTTTAATATGCGGACAAAATGGCAGCGGAAAAACAACAACTATCGCAAAAATGGCCAAACAAGCCTTAGATCACCATAAAAAAGTCGCCCTTATTGCAGGAGATACCTTTAGAGCTGCTGCCCAGGAGCAATTAAAAGTATGGGCAGATCGATTAAAGGTAGATATTTTTGAACGTCCAGGCCAATCACCATCTAGTGTCATTTTTGATGGATGCGTATGGTCAAAAGAGCATTCTTATGATGTGAATTTTGTTGATACTGCTGGTCGACTACATACAAAAGAAGATTTGATGAATGAATTATTAAAGATCAATCGAGTCATGCAAAAATGCGTGGGCTCATTTGAGACAATATTAGTTTTGGATGGAACAATCGGGCAAAATTCTTATCAACAAACAAAAGTGTTTCATGAGACTATAGGTCTAACGGGTATTATTATGACAAAACTCGACAGCCAAACAAAGGGAGGAACGTTGTTATCAATTGTCAAAGATTTTTCTATTCCTGTCGTTGGCCTTGGGGTGGGGGAAACAATTGATGACCTGATTGATTTTAACGCCCAAGACATGGTAGATCGGTTAGTAGCTGATGTCAACAGCTGTCCTTGATGTGTTGGCGAATATTTTTCATAAATTGATTCATAAAATATACATTATGAATCGATAACAACGTATAGGCCGTTATTTCTTTTGCTTTGAGTAAATGATGAATATATCCTTTGCTGTAGGTGATGCATGTTTCACAGGCACACTCGGGATCGATGGCAGAGGTATCACGTGCATATATAGAATTTCTCAAATTAATGTGCTCTTTGTCATGATGATGCACAAGAGCACCTCCATGGCGAGCCAAACGCGTTGGGTGAACACAATCAAATGTATCAATGCCTTGTTTTACGCCATGAGTGATGTCACTCAGTCCACCAATCCCTAATAAATGGACAGGTCTTTCACAAATCATATGTGCCATAGTCATGGACACTACATCATGCATTTGGGATTTACTTTGTCCCAAAGATCCTCCTACAGCGATACCAAAAAATGGGTGCTCTTGAACAAATGTCATCGATTCTTTACGTAAATCTTCATAAACACCCCCTTGAACAATCCCATACAACCTTTGCGCAGGAGAATCAAAAACATTTAAACAACGAAAAGCCCAACGGTGGCTGCGTTCCATCGATGATCTTGTATAAGATTTTTCCACATGGAAGGGCGTGCACTCATCCAAAACCACAATCAGATCTGCTCCTAAATTTTGTTGAATACGAATGGATTCCTCAGGGGTAAGGTGATACATTCTCCCATCAATATAGGATTTAAAGACAGCCCCATCTTCATTAATAGATAGCATTGTTTGTGGACGATGGGACATACGTTTTCCTTTGATTTCACTGGCCACAGACCCGTGTCCCAAGCTAAAAATTTGAAATCCGCCTGAATCGGTCAGCATAGGACCATTCCATCCCGTCATTACCTGAAGACCGCCTAAATCTTTAACCACTTCACTGGATGGTTGCAACATTAAATGATAAGTATTGCTTAAAATAATTTGCGTTTTGCTATCTTTAACTTGTAGCATCGTCATGGATTTCATCGCTGCCTTTGTGGCACAAAAAATAAAAGCAGGGGTTTCAATCTCTCCGTGAGGTGTTTTTAATACACCCAAGCGCCCTTTGCATGTTTTTTTGATGATTTTGAATTCAAACAATCCAATGCCATTGGTTATGTGTTTTTACCATTATAATCATGAAATGTTTCAATGTCATTAGAGTATGTAAAAATTTATATTACTGTGATTAAAAATATTTTTATGAGATTTTGTTAATAATTTATTAACTTTTCTTTTATATATTAATTTCATTGATACACTTTTTACATGAACCATGAATTTAAAACGTTTTTCTGCCGATGCCATCATGATAGCTGTGGCGTATCTAACTGCTGGGCATACACTTGAAACGTATCAAGATCTTTCTATTGTTAACGAGCCGATTGCGATCGCCACTCACCCAGAGTGTTCTAAGATTTATGTGGCAAATGAAGATTCATCTTTGGCTATCTTGGATATTGACAAAGAAAAAATCACAAAAGGATTCAAGATCACGAATGAATTATTAGGTGATTTATTTTTTAACAAACCCGTTGATCTAGCATTAGATGACATAAAAAGAAAGTTATACGTCTTAAATCAAGATAATCAGCTCACTATTTTTAACTTAGATTCATCTGGGGATGTTGTCGTAAATGCTAAAATTTTAAAAAATAGAGATCCTTTATTTGCGATCAATGATATTTTTGACTTTCCTAAATCAATGGCTTTAGATAGAAGAAATAATTTTTTGTATGTATTAAACAGATCTTTTATCAGTATTTTAAATCAAAATCAATACGGAGATTTATCAAACATAAGAACTATTGTGAATCCTATTTATAACACATTAAGTTCTATTCGTTTTGCGGATAATACATTTTACATGGTCGTTAAAGATAATGAGTTCAATGTTATGGCGACGGATAATATTGAAACTTTAGTCAATCAACGTATAATTCCTCAATTATCTAATCTACCTTATGGTGGGAATTTATATATCAACAATCATCAAATGTATTATACTCAACCAGGTGGCAATATCCATTACCTGAATGAAACAACTCAACGGAACCAGATTTTACAATTAAGAGGAATGACTTCAAAAGCTGTCTCAATACGCCAAAGTTACCTTTATACACTTAATTTTGATTCCTCTATTGACATTCACTCTATCATTAAGCCTTTAGGATTTTCAGATATTATTTTAAATACTTACCAACACTCGTTTTCAAGAAGCATGTTTTTCAATAAAAATATTTTCAACGAACCAATTAAAGATATTCAAATTGTAACACTTCCTGAACATGGGATGATTTATTTCAATGGAGATCGAATTGATAATAGGCGAACTATATCTGGTAATGACATCGAGAAAATGTATTATGTTTGTCCAATTAATGCTGTGGGTAAACGAGCATTAATTGAGTATAAAATATCAATTGATCAAGATGTATGGAGTCATGATGTTGGTACATTGATTTTGGAAAAGAAATAGTATTTCATATTCTTCAAACGTTTTAAAATGTTTATCACAATGCCATTCTCCAAAGTGGTGAATGGCATGCTTATTCACAAATTCTGTTAATTGTTCTGTGGATAACAATCCTAAATCTAATATCTGTAAGCCTTTTTTAACACGCGTGAAAAAAGAACCGTTATAAGCATTTAATGTCCATAAACAATCATGATGGTGAATAGTAAAATCATGAATTAAATCAAAGCGAGATGGGGTGTGCAAAGCACATCTCCACCCGATGGATAATCCTTTTGCCACAGACAAAGCAATACGGCTTAAGGTGATACTACCTGGGCCACAGTAGGTTGCCACAGAGAGAATAGAAGACGGTAAATCCTTGGTAATATGTTGTAGGTGGGGTAAAAAAGTTTCTGCTCCCTTTAGCTCTTCATACGTTAATGTATATGTGTGGATTATATGGTGAGCATCATATCCTATAACATAATCAACATGTGTTTTTTTTAGAATAAAAGCTAATTTTAGACCATTATTCAATTGATTATCCATGGCGGCTTTTTAAATTTTGAAATCCGTTTTGTAGTGTATGTTGTAATTGATGTAACATATCTTCTTTTTCCAAATTTGGTTCAATAATAGGAAGATACTCCAGTGTAATAGTTCCTGGATACTTAAAAAAACCACGGCGTTTCCAAAATTTTCCTGAATTTAAAACTACCGGCAAAATTGGTAATTTCAAATGGTTGTATAGAAAAGTAATACCTCGTTGAACTTCAATGCAATTATTATGGTAGGATACACGTTTTCCTTGTGGAAAAATAACGATAGAAAATCCTAATTTAGCTGCCTCTTTTCCTTGATCAATAAGGTGTCGGATCGTTTTTGTACTACTACTTTTTCTATCAACTTTGATGCTTTTTCCACGTTTTAAATAACCACCAAAAATGGGAATAGAGAATAACTCTTTTTTTGCAACAAATGCAGCCTTTGGAAGAAGGATGTGGAAAATCATTGTTTCCCATAAAGATTGATGCAAGCAAGCCACAATACAAGGACCATTTTCTAAAGCATCATCAAGGTGAGACTGGCCTTTTACAATATAATCAATCCTACAAAAAAAATTTAATATCTTTAAAAAACCACGCACATAAGAGCGTTCTACCCATACACAAAAAGATACAGGTAAAAACCAAATGTATGGATAAAAAAAACCTAAAAAACCAAAAATCCAAAAAAAATAAATAATATTAAATAATAAAGAACGAAAAAATAACATACAAATACCAATCCTTTTGAATGGTGCGGTCGAGAAGACTCGAACTTCCACGGATTTCTCCACAGCGACCTCAACGCTGCGTGTCTACCAATTCCACCACGACCGCACTGTCATGTGTTTTCTAATAATCATGTTTTTACACACAAAAAATGGTCGGGACGAGAGGATTCGAACCTCCGACCCCCTGTACCCAAAACAGGTGCGCTACCAGGCTGCGCTACATCCCGCCAATCAATAGAATTATAACAAAAAAAAATTGAAATACAAAATTCAAGCTATCCCTCTCTTTTAATCGCGTCCTAAAAAATATAGAGGGTTGTTTTTTTTGTTTTTAACATGATAAATTTAAATTACGTCAGTGAGACGTTTTTTTATGTAATTTAACAAAGAGGAAAACATGTTTTTAAAAAAATCAAAACTATTAGCATTATCTGTGGCTTGGTTCCCATTAAACGCAATGGAATCATATCAAGACATAGGTGACTCTCAATCACAACAATCTCAAGTATTGTCTATTGAAAATTTCTTGCGCTTTGAGACAAAAGAGATCGAAATATCTGTTACCAATAGTCCTTACTATCGTTATCAAAATA
>JBIKYJ010000032.1:0-9330 GCA_044355315.1 Alphaproteobacteria bacterium
AAGAAGGACGTCTTCATATTTTAAAACATATGAACGAAACCCTAAGTGAACCAAAACAACATATCAGCACCTTTGCCCCTGCCATCAAAACTATCACGATTCCCAAGGCAAAAATTCGTGATGTTATTGGTTCTGGAGGAAAAACTATTCGCGAAATGTGTGATCGTTTTCAGGCCAAGATTGATATCAGTGAAGAAGGTTTTGTCACAATTACATCTCCATCAACACTGATTAATCAAGTGGTAACAACCATTCAAAATATTACAACCGATCCAGAAATTGGAAAAATCTATTCTGGTAAAGTGACAAAAATTTTGGATTTTGGTGCGATTGTGGCATTTTTGGGAACAGAAGGCATGGTCCATATTTCACAAATTGCAGATTTTAGAGTCAACGAAGTATCTGATGTTCTTAAAATTGGTCAAGAAGTCACTGTAAAAGTTTTGGAAATTGAACAAAAGGGACGCATTCGTTTATCAATGAAAATTAATAAGTCCGCACCACCTGCGGTAGAATTATTCTAATTTTATTAACAATTAACAGGAGCATTCTTTCTCCTGTTTTGTATGGTGATGTAAAAATACTTATTGAAATGAACATCCTAAAAATGATCGAATAGCCGTCAATGTTTCATGTTTTTTTTCTATATGAGGGAAGTGTCCACAATCATCTAATTCAATCATTGTTGATTGCTTAATGGCTTGGTTAATCCTTTGAACAGCATCTATTGGAACCAAATCTTGGCGGCCATGGATGATTAATGTGGGTGCGCTGATATTTTTAAGATAAGGCATCAACTCACCTTCGGCTTTACCGTAAGATGTTTGTAACATCATGTACAAAACCTGTGCACCACCAATAGCTGATTCTTTCGTGATATCAATGGTGAGCTTTTGAACATCTAAGGGATTTTTTAAATAAATAGACAATACATATCGATATAATTCACACACATCAACATCACTTAAATGATTAAGACCTCCATAAGTTAATAATGGTTTAATTTTATGTTGAATGGTTAACATTCTTTTTGACAGTTCATTAGCAAAAACTTTTTGCCCATCGTGATCAGCAGCAGCGGGGCTCATCAAAACCAAAGAAGACACATGATCGGGATAATGAATTGCATAATTCATAGATAAAAATCCACCCCAAGAATGTCCAATTATTATCACACGCTCTTTATGTAATTTTGAGCGAATATTGTCTAAATCTTTGGTAAATTGATCAACATTGACGTCTTGTGGATAGATTCTAGCACCGACAGATTTCCCAGATCCCCTTTGATCATAAAAAATAATGTCATGGCTAAGGGATAGCTCCAGCATGTGTGGCAAAAAATAACTATGGTCAAGGCCGGGACCTCCGTGCACAATAATGACAGGATCTCCTTTTCCAAATTTTTGATAAAAAAGTTGCCCATAATCAACAGGTATATATCCAAATTCAGTGGGTTGTTTTGGAGTAAAATCAATAGAATTTTTATTCATTAACTGTGTGGGTAATATTCAACGGCTTTTAGTTATTTTAACATGTGCAACAGATCATGTTGAATTTTTAGAATCACATATAACGTCCAACGATAATTGTTTCTCCATTTAAGCTCGAGGTTTTAATACACATTGATAAAGCCTTTTTAAAATCATCCATTGTTGGAGGATAGGCCATTTTTGCTCGTCTTTGTTCAAACGTATCATCAATAGGATTAGAGCTTTTTAATAACATAGACGGAGCAATATGATTGATGCGAATACGAGGAAATAATTGATCTTTGAGCATCATGGATACTTGATACAAAGCTTTTTTACTCCATTGATAATCAAATAATCCTGGTTGATTTTGAAAAATATCTCCGTCTAATATGTTAATAATGTGACCGTGTTGACAATATTGGTGAAATGACATCATGAGAGTAATTGGGATTTTTACATTGACCTCATAATAATCATCTATGTGATAAGATTTTCCAAAAATAGCCGCATTATTGATAAATATGCGCAATGGGTATGTAACCATACGTTGAGCGTTTGACATTAAAGATAAAAGACAATCATTATCCCGTAAATCTCCTTCAATCACATGGTATCCCTGCTGATAAAGGGAGTTTTTGTCTATAGAAGAAAGGGATCTTTGGTGAATGACGACCTCAAATCCCATTTTTTTTAAAGTGCTTGCGATAATAAATCCTAGACGTCGCCCACCACCGGTGACCAATGCCGATTCATGGGGTTGCAAATTTAAGATGTTTTTGGTTTGCTGACACCAACCATCACGGGACGTAATAAACGATTATTGATCGTGTATCCTTTTTGAAGAACCTGAATAATGTGTTGCGGTGCATGTTCATCCGATTCAATTTCCATAATTGCTTGGTGATAATGAGGGTCAAATTTTTCCCCAATCGGGTTTAAACAAAAAATATGATATTTTTCAAAAATTTTTGTTAATTGATCTAACGTCATGAGAACGCCTTTTTTAATAGTATCAACGGTTGTTTGATCACCTTCACAACTCACAATTGCACGTTCTAAATTATCGTAAACAGCCAACAAATCTTTCGAAAATTGAGACACAGCATATTTTTGAGTATCTTCTTTTTCTTTTTCAAATCGTTTTCTAGTATTTTCTAATTCCGCAAGGGCTCTTAAATACTCCACTTTATAATCGATATTATCCCCAGCTGTGGATGAATGTCCTTCATCCACAGAGTTATCATGATCATGATGATCATTTGATTGGTTTTGATCCATCAGATTCCAATTCCTATTTATTTTTTAAATTTTACCATATCAATTCCTATTGGTGTCAAAATTCAGATATATTGGGTCAGAAATTTTTATTTTAGATTATTAGACCTCTCAAGAGAGGGATGAGGGAAAGGGAATGACATGTGTGTCTGTCAGTCACAGGCCCGCCCTCATCTGGACAACTTTAAAATCAAGTATAGGAGAGGTTTATTTATTTTTTGACAAATGGATTAGTCTCGTTCGTAATTTCATTCTCTTTTAAAAATAGTTGTAAAAATTGTTCATAATTTGACAAATCTTGAGAGACAGTTGTATTTGTCGGTGATTTTTGAAGTATTTCACAGAACATATTATTAAAAAAATTTTTCCATTGTTGTTTTGCACCTTGATGAAAATCCAAATTTAAACGATTGAATAAATTACCTGAAGCTGTATTCACATAATTCAGGGGAACCACAGCATGGAATGTGACATAATTTTTATTATCACTTTCAACAATGGACACTAAATATTGGATATTTTGGACCAATTTTTTAGAGTATGGAACAGTAGTACCATTATTTTGTGTCAAATGTAGTTGATGACTGTTACCAGAGGTCATTAAGTATTGATTATTAAAATCATGAATGCAGATAGGTTGGTTATTGCTAATTATACTAATATCACTATAACCTTTTAAAGAGGTTGCAGGGTTGAGGAATGGAAACACGGTTGTGTTAGCAGATTTTGTTATGGTTGCATTTTGATTGTTCTGAATCTGAGTGTACAGGTGATCAATCTCTTCTTTTGTAAACAAGGCATAAGGACGCATCTCTAAGGCACTATTATTATCTACGTTATCACTACTATTCACGAATTGGGTGACCATACGAATCGATGTTGGATTATCTGGAAGTTTGTTTAAACGCTCATCTTTCTTTAATGAATCATAAGTAGTATTTGGCACATCCATGATAATTGCATAGGATGCGCATTCCTCTGCACCGTGATACTGATGTAATAAATTTACATTGGGCATTCCATTTGTCATTTCCTCTGTCGATGCACCTTTATAAATAGGTAAAACATCAAATCTATCACCAAAATAGTAGGAAGTTACACCATCACAATAGGAAGGTTTATAAGAAATAGATTCTTGTAAGTATTGGTCCCCCTTATCATTCAAATTTTGGTGAGCAATCGTTTGTGTCTGTTCTGATGTGACAATTTGTTGAATTTCGTCCGTGGTCAAATTTTGCGGAGTAATCGTTTGTGTCTGTTCTGGTGTGACAATTTGTTGAACTTCTTTCTTCACATAGCCAGGAAACATCTCCATTTGTGTTTGATTTACAGTAGTTGAGGTTGCATTTGCAGTAGTTGAGGTTTTTAAGTGGTCGTTGTACTCAGTGATAGCCCCAGATAAAACTGTCCATTGATTGCCTGATGATAGTTTTAAAGATGTGAATGGAATAACATTTATGGGATTTGTTTTAATTGTGTTTAAAGCAGTTCCTATTGTTCTGTAATCTGAATTTGTATGAGTTGTTAGAAAATGAATACATTCCTGGGTCACTTTTGTTTTTAAAAAAGTGACTTTTCCTTGAATATCTTGAGGCATGTCGCTGATGAGTTTTGTTTCCATGGCAAAGGCGGCGCTGGACGCCAAGAGTAAAATTTTGAATTTTTTGAAATTCATGAGTTGTCTCCTTAAAAATGACAATGATATTTACAATTTAATTGTAGCATAAAAAATGAATGTTTGTAGCTTCCCGATAATTTTTCAGATCCTTGTGGAGCTACGCCGGAAACTAAAACAGCATCAGCAGAGGCAGCTGCATAAGCACCTGGCGCAGGGTTGTCAATTGCGTAGGACGCAGCTTTGAGACGTGTCCACCTTCCCTCAAGTCCAACAGACATATTTTTGTGGACTTTATATTGAATTCCAATACCATAAACGATACCGGGGCGCATATAAGCGCGAGAAGGGGCGGAATGAAATGATTGAGGTGTAACTCTTCCGGTATAGCTGTCATTAACTTGGGCTTGGTAATTCATTCTTTGAAAATTCAGCCCCAGTAATCCATAAATGGATGTATTTTTAAAAATTTCCATCCCAAGTCGTCCAACAATCCCAAGCCTTAAGGTTGCTTTTTGATGAATTGTAATCGTTGTCTCTCTAGCGTCACCTACAATCATGGGATTAAAATATGAAAATGTATCGCCAGTCATATTATTTTTCGAATTCAAACGGTAACCAACTTCCCCTTCAATGCCAATAAAATAGTGTTGAATATGATAATCCGTACCAATCGTAAAACCAAAATAGGGGCGACCACGCGTTGAGCATCGTTTTTTTTGAGAAAGGGTTTCATTCCCGAAGTATGCGTCAGTTCCATTAGCGTCCAGATAGGTAAAATTTTCAGAGCGATCCCAAATTCCGCCAAAGTCTGCCCCGACCTTTGCACCGATATTGATGGACAAAGCTGAAGCCATCGATGTGGTGAGGCCAAGAAGGGCTAATTTTTTCATCATTTTAAAAAAATATATAGTTAGTTTTAAGTATAATCTAATTATGAGTAAAAAAAAACGCAGCGCCAGCATAGCGCATTCAATTAAAATAATTTAAGTATTAATTATGCTAAAATAATATAAACACAATCATGCTTTTTAATCGTGCTTATTAAAAATTTTTTATATTTTATAGCCGCCACGACGTCTTTATTTTCAATTGAAATTAAAGAAATCGTCTTATGTGATCGCATTGAAAATAGAGATCCCAAAGACATTATCAATACAACAATAATGGATGCATCAGATACATCTTTGTATGCGTTTTTAAATGTTAAATCATCTGAACATGTAAAATTATTTATGGTTTGGAAAAAAGACGGACAGGAACATTTCCGCTTTCCCGTTGATGTTTTATCATCTCCCCGTTATCGTGTGTGGAGTGCTGTTAAAAAACGCCCTGGTCAATGGAGCATTCATATTGAAAATGATAAAAAAGATATTCTTAAAGATATTTCTTTTACTATCGAATCTAGACATGCCAAGAGTCATGAGAAGGACCATCAAGCGCCTCCTTCTTCAGCTCCTGTCGTCTCTGAGACGGCCCATCATGATCATGCTGCGACGACGGCAACCACTAATCATGACACAGCCCCAGCTCACCAAGATGGCCATGATCAATCATCAAAAGTACACTCACCCCTTCGTTCTCTTGAAAATCCAAAGAATTGAATACCATTGATGTAACGATTCTGTTAAAAGAAACAGTCCTTTTAATTTTTAAGTGCTCCTTACCCTTGGTGGGGGGAGCGCTTCTTATTGGAATTGTTATTTCATTATTACAAGCGTTAACGCAAATCCAAGAAAACACCTTAACTTTTTTACCTAAATTCATTGTCTTATTGGCACTGCTGGTTCTTTTGGCCCCTTGGATATCGGATCAGATACATACATTTTTTAAAGACATTTTTTTAAAAATATCTCAGCCTGTTCTTTTTAATTCATGAATCATTTTGACGAACTCGTTCATCATATTTTACAATACGACCCATTTAATACCGAAGTCATTGTTCCAACAAAATATTGTGTATCAGTTTTAAAAACTCATTTAAAACAACACAACTGTGTGTTTCCTTCATTAAATGCTTTTTGTGATTTAAAAAAACACACCTATTGCCATCACTATTCGTTTGATTGGATGACTATGGGGGAAATAATGGCCATGATTAAAATTTATGACCCTTCTGTAAATTTTGTCCAATTGTTAAAAAAGGCCCAAGCTCTTGAAAAGTTATTTTATGAATGCGAAGGAGAAGGGGTTGCATTTTTAGATATTGATTTTTTAAAATATGATCTGTCTTTTTTACATCATGTGCAATGTTTTTTAAAAGCAATTGAGATGACTTCTATGACACCGTGGTCATTATTTTTCAAAGGTTGCGTGAATGACAATAAACATATTATTTTCCTTGATTCTGGTCGCTGTGAAGGGTTGTTTGAACAAGTTCGCCGTGATTTATATAGCTACCAGCACCATACCATGATTACCCCACATACAACACCCAATCCCATGTGTCATTTATTAGATACACCAACGCTATATTCCCAAGCACAACTGATTAGTCATATCATTCGCTATGAAATGTATCATGGGACCCTTATAGGGATTGTGTGTTTTAATGAAACCTTACGTGACATGATCATTCATGAATGTCGGCGCTATCATATAGAAATCAGTCGTACAAAAGGAATGCGTTTATCACAAACCGAAGGAGGTAGTTTTTTATACCTGTTATTATTATTTTTTAAAGATCCGTCTCGTGTATCAATAGATGTTTTGCTTCACCATCCATTAGGGAGAGACTCTCATCATTTAAACGCCTCAATTGATCAAACGTGTACGATGACTCCTGTTGATTTTTTTGACTATATTCAAGGCATTTTGGATCAATGTCATGTGAACTTTCCCCAAAATAACAATGAATATTCTATGAAAGAATTGATAGATATAATCGTAAAAAACTATGGATGTTTAGCTCTTTATTTTCACGAATGGTGTGATATTATTGTGACATATTTAAACACAAATAATTGCCAAAATTCCCATAATTTGCACATGCATCCTATTCATATGATGACTTCTTTGGACGCGGCTCTCGTTCCATGTGACCGTTTGATTGTATGTGGTTTAAATGAAAATGATATTCCTGGAACACCCTCCGGTGACCCTTGGATTTCTGAATATATCAGATCTCAAATTGGTCTACCTACCCAAGATATGTTTTACAAAAGACAACAAACGTATTTTCAAAATTTATTAAATGCCCCAGTTGTGTACATGACTCGCTCCGAAAACGATACAATGTCACGTTATTGGGTGCAATCTTTAAAAAAATATGGAAAAGGTCACAGCCAAACATTTGATATTCCCAATGAACTTCGAAAATTTACGTACCAGACTCCAACCACTATATCGTTTGAATCACGGTTATTGCCAAAAATTTTAAGCCCTTCAGCCATTCGTTTATTGATTCAAAATCCTTATGGATTTTATGTGTCTTATGTTTTAAAAATTAAATCTATTGTTCAAAAATCTTTAAAAACTGAACAAGGGATTTTATTACACGATTTATTGAAACAACTGTTTGACCAAGATGATGTATCTGAACACATGATTGATCATTTATTATTGCCCATTGGTGATACTTATGACGAGCGTTTATTTAAATTTTATGCCAAATCTGCCATGATGTTTACGATTCAAAATCCTTATGCTCATCATCGTTTAACAGAATGGGAATGCCAATATCCACTCTCCCACGGTGTCACCTTAAAAGCCAGAATTGATCGCCTAGACATTTTTGATGATCATATTCAAGTGATTGACTATAAAACAGGTCAAATTCCAACACTTAAAAGTATGAATGAGTTCAAAGAACCGCAAATGCCGTTGCTGTCATTAATAACAGCACACCACTTTCAAAAAAATGTGATACCCTCTTTTATGGTGCTGGGCCATATGAAGGATTTTAAATGTCAAGAATTACATTTTGATCATGATAGGGTGAAAGATCAATTAAATGAATTAATTGATCGATTTTATGGGATTGACTATTGTGAGATCAGGATTGATCATTGTACATATGACGATTTTAATCATTTAAAAAGATTGAAATAACATATTTTTATTAATATTTTTTTAAGTTTTTTTATATAAATTTAAATACAACATGCAACGATTGTGTGAATGGACGATCATGTCATGACGTGGGTAAAATTGGCAAAATGCCCTGGTCTGAGTCCTGCGCGTTTTTGGAAATTACTAAATCAATGTAATACCCCCGATGCAGTTATTGCTTATTTAGATCAACAACAACAAGGTGGCATGTGGTCTAATCAAAATGTTATTGATTATTATGACAAATGCCAACAGATGGGTATTCAATGGTTATTACCTTACCAATCTCATTTTCCCTCGTTACTAACAGACATTCCTGATTGTCCATTAATGTTGGAATATTTGGGACAATTATCATGTTTAGATAAACCATTGTTGGCCATCGTGGGGGGGAGGCAATGTTCCATTAACGGTGCTAAATTTATTGAGAGATTATCGTTAAATCTGGCACAAAATGGATTTTCTATTGTGTCAGGAATGGCTAAGGGTATTGACGGAGCAGCGCATCATGGGGCGTTGGATTTTGGCACAGTTGCCGTTTTAGCAGGAGGCGTCGATGTGATTTATCCTCCAGAGCATGCTTTATTATATAAAAATATTGCATCTCAAGGTTTGATTATCTCAGAAATGCCCCAAGGTCATCCCATTATGAAAGGTCTATTCCCTAAAAGAAATCGTATTATTGCAGGTTTAGCTATGGGACTTGTAGTGTGCGAGGCGACAACAAAATCGGGATCTCTTATTACTGCTCATTTAGCGATGAATTATAACCGTGATATTTTTGCGGTTCCAGGACACCCCTGCGATCCAAGGTCCAGTGGCTGTTTGAACTTAATTAAGCAAGGAGCTATGTTAATTGAAACCGTGGATGATATTTTGGATGTGTATAAAAATTTTCTAAGACCAACCAAATCTATG
>JBIKYJ010000033.1:0-9316 GCA_044355315.1 Alphaproteobacteria bacterium
GTTTATTGGATTAACAGATTATTCAAAAGAACATTTGGTTGGAAAGTATGGAGAAAATTTTATAAGCAATATAAATTCAGAAACGATTGAGGAATACTTTACCGTTTCAATGATAGATGTTGAAACAGTCAAGAAGATGAGTTTTGATGATTTTACTTATGTAAAGGATTTAGTCGATATTCACAAAATTGTGACAGGTGCCGAAAAATATAGAACGGTTGGAGATAAAAAATATGACAATCCATTAAAAGGAGCAGATACTACTGTTAATGAAATTAATTATAACACAATATGCGTAAGTCCTTTTTTTGAGGCATATTTTCAAAATTTAAGCTCTGACAATAAAGAAAAAATCAAAAAACATTTCAAAGATTTACCAAAAAAAATAGCACAATATGTAAATCAAGCTTATTTATTCATTGGATCATTAGGTGTCTCCGATAATATGGAGTCAATTAAAAAACTTGTTTTTGAAGCTATTAAAAATAATTTGAAATAAAATATATTTTATTGCTCTCAGACTTTTTATCCTAAAGGAGCTGCTCTTCAAGAAATATCACCATTAGATGATTCATAGAAAAGCTCCAAAGGGTGACAATAGGGATCAAAGTTGATCTAATGTACAAATGGGGTGGGATTAAAAGTGGGGGACTATGCCGCAAGATTTTTTCCCCCAATAAGATTTCCATTCTTTAAAAGACAGCATCTTTTTTGCATGATTTTCCTCCCACCAAGCTCCCGCTATTTTAAGACACTTTTGAATGATATACCGGTGAGCGCTTTCTATTTCTCCAGATCCAATAAGAAGTCCTTGGCCTAAAGCCTTTTATATAATTCTTATGCTGTCTTCTATTGCTGATATATCGATAACATTGTCGTACAGGTGCATCCCCTTCTGGCGTCGATGGCTCTTCTTCATGAGCTTTTAACTCCATAAAACCCTGTCTAATTCTCCTGATTTTAGATGATATTTTTGGGCTCTTACCCAAAACGGTTGGGCAGAAGGAGTTGAAGGCTGTTCTAAGAGAAGAAACGGAGTGACCGCTATCTGAATTGAATTTAAAATTAATGTAAGCCCTGCGTATGCTAAAAACATTTTCATAGATTTACAAGGTACAAGACAAGGAGACATTTGATCGCCTATGAGATTATTGGTTATTTTGGGTGCTGAATTTTCATTTAAAGCTTATGAAAAAAATCCATCTTAATTTCCTCCAATTACTCCTAAATTTTTAATTTTTGCTTTAGGATCTAATTCATTTTGGGACATAATCACCAAAGATGGGCGCATTTTTTCGGTTAAGAATCGAATATAGGGACGACTCATAGGTGTAGCTAAAATAACTGGTTGTTCTCCTTGCATTGTCATCGTATCAACTGTTTCAAAAATTTGTCTAACGATATCTTGAGCCTGAGAGGGAGAGATAGCAAATTGTTTTTGTTCTCCGTCACCTACAAGTGCTTCTTGAATTGTTTGTTCAATACTAACTGATAACGTCAAAACATTTAATTGCCCAAATGGATCAAGGTTTGAAAATGTTATCTGACGTGATAAACGGGATCTCACGTGCTCGATAATGATCGGAATTGACCTTGAATAAGTACAGGCATCTGCAATAGCCTCTAGAATCGATGCCATATCTCGGATGGATACTCGTTCATGGACCAGCCCTTGTAATATTTTTTGAATTTGTGTGATACTAAGTTGTCCTGGAACGATATCATTCAATAAACGTTTATAAGGCTCGCTTAGCTCATCCAGTAGTCCTTGTACATGGGAAAAATTTAAAAAATCTGCAATATGATCTTTTAAAGTTTCACTGACGTGGGTCATTAAAACCGTAGATGGCTCCACAATGGTCAGTCTTAACCGCTCGGCTTCGCGTTTGACAGACGTGGAAATCCACATGGCATCCAACCCAAAAGTTGGCTCTTTTGTTTTTTGTCCTTCTAACGGGATCTCTTCTCCCCGTTGATGCATGACGAGTAATGATTGAGGCTGAACCTCACCCGTTACAATTTTAATTTCTTTGATAAAAATGGTGTAGGAGTTAGTATGAGTTGTAAAACGATCTTGTAAACGCAAAGATGGAATTGTTACCCCTAATTCCTTTTGAAATTGAAGTCTAAGGCTTTTAATTTGCTCAGTGATTTTTGGCATCAGTCCAATCAGTCCTGATCCAAATTCAAGACGGATTAAATCCATGGCCAATGGTGAGGTTGAAGAAGACTCTGCTTCTCCCGGCAATGAAACCACGTCTTTGGTCTGAGCATCATCTTTTTTTTGAGGATTTTTGGATAAATAATAGGCCCAAAACCCACTGCCACTGCTCAATAAAAAAAAAGGCAATATTGGCATTCCAGGTAAGACCGCAAAAATCCCGGTTAACGTACTGCATAAAATAAATGGTAATGGATGATGGCCCAATTGCCTAAAAAATGCTTGATCTGTTCTCTCTTCATCTCCCGATTTTGTGATAATTAAACCTGCAGCGGTTGAAATGATGAGAGCTGGGATTTGTGCGACCAGACCGTCTCCAACGGTTAGTAATGTATAGGTCCTGGAGGCATCTTGGAATGATAATCCCATTTGGGCGACTCCAATGATAATACCACCAATAATATTGATAAATGTGACTAACAAGCCTGCAATAGCATCACCGCGCACAAATTTTGATGCACCGTCCATAGATCCATAAAAACTGCTTTCTGCTTCTAATATTTTACGCCTGAGGCGGGCTTGGGTATCATTAATTGCTCCAGATGATAACTCGGCGTCAATAGCCATTTGCTTACCTGGCATAGCGTCCAATGAAAAACGCGCAGAAACTTCGGCGATCCGGCCTGATCCTTTGGTAATCACAACAAAATTAATAATGATTAAAATGATAAATACAATCAAGCCAATCACAAAGTTCCCAGACATAACCAATTGTCCAAAGGCCTCAATCACATGGCCGGCAGCCACCGTTCCCTCATGACCG
This sequence comes from Alphaproteobacteria bacterium, assembly GCA_044355315.1. Taxonomy (GTDB): domain Bacteria; phylum Pseudomonadota; class Alphaproteobacteria; order JALRGP01; family JALRGP01; genus JALRGP01. The sequence goes on from JBIKYJ010000033.1 coordinate 2,985, forward strand.
TGCCCCAAAATTAAACGGGTTGATGCGACGTTTAAAGCTAAACGAAACAAAGTAAGCACCAATAAAACAGTGGGAAATGTATTAAAATCCAATGGTTTTTCAACAAATAAGCTGGTAAAAAACACAAGTATTGATAACGTTAAGGAAATGGATAAAAAGATATCCATTAAAAATGTTGGAATGGGTACTATCAAAATCCCCATCAATATAATCATGCCAATGGCAAAAGCCACTTCACTTTTTTTAAAAAAATCCAACATACGTTTTGCTTAAAAGATGCATAACGCTTAAGACTAGTATACCATGTAGATTTTTTAAATATTTTCGAAAGATAATCTATTATTTAATGATTTTTCATACAAAACTCTGAGAATGAGAATAATACAAGTTTTAATTTGATAATTTTATAATGTTGATTATATAGTGCAATTTATTAGGGTTGTGCGAATTTTTTACTCATTTTGTGCTGATAACGTAAGGCCCCTCATTCGGACAACCTTAATGAGACTGATGATAGTTTGTCTCTCACAATGCGTCACTGTCTTTTTTTAAATTTTTGCTCAATATCTATTCCTATCAACAGTCCTATCATCGTAAAAACAGTGATTAAAGCCGTTCCTCCATATGAAAAAAATGGTAAAGGAATGCCAACGACTGGTATTAAACCACTAATCATACCAATATTGATGGCAACATATAAAAACAATGTACTTGTTAATCCGATTGCAAGCAATCGGTCAAATGTTTTTTTACAATGATCTGCCACATAAAACCCATATAAAATAATGATTAGAAATAATACAAGAACAATCACACATGGAATAAAGCCAAATTCTTCTGCAAAACTGGCAAATATGAAATCTGTTTGTTTTTCTGGTAAAAAACTGAGATGGCTTTGAGTTCCCTTAAACAATCCTTTTCCCCATAATCCTGCAGATCCCAAAGCTATTTTTGATTGCAATAATTGATAGCCGCTACCTTTGGGATCTAGTGTAGGATCTAAAAAAATAAGGAGTCTTTTTTTTTGGTATTCATGCATGGACGCATACATCAAAGGCATTAATACACCACATAAGATTCCTATTCCTGTGAAAAATTTCAAAGGGAAACCCACTATGAAAAATATCATCGCAGATGTCAAAATTAACATAATAGCCATGTCCAAATCTGGTTGTTTGATAATTAAAATAACAGGCAAAGCAATAAGACATATGGGAAATAAAAAGTTTTTAAAATGGTTTTTTTCTGATTTTTCTAAAAAATGAAAATAACGACATAGTGCCAATAATAGAGCCAGACGCATTAATTCAGATGGTTGAATTTGAATAATATGCAAATCCAACCAACGTTTTGCCCCCATGCCAACACGACCGAATAACTCAACCCACAGTAATAATATTAATACAATTGCATAAATAATATACGCATAATCAAAAAAAAATTTTGTTCTAGTTGACAATACTATGACGCAGACAACGCAACTTAAAAAAAAATAAATTAATTGTCTATATGCATAAGCGTGACCTATTGAATACAGGTTTAAAAAACCTACAAAAAATAATACTAAACACAGTAATATAATTGGGATATTGATATTTAAAAGTCGATGTAAATAATTTTTCTTTATATTATTCCTCAATATTTTTTTTCTTATACCCCATAATACCAATTAAAATTAACAAGGAGACAGCTCCGATTACACCACTTGTTAAAAATCCAAAATCCATTCCATGAGTGTGGGCAATTTTCCCAAATAAAGTGTCAGCGAACCATACCGATGTCGCACAAATAATATAATAAAAGCCAAAGGCTGTTCCCCTTAGTTCTTCTGGAACGATACGCGCAATCAAAGATAAAAAGATGTTTAATGTAATACCATATTGAATTCCCCAACAGGCCACACCACATAGCATCATTGGAAATGTTGTTGATGTTGCTAACAATAAATTAGATATAACCAAAAATACAATACCAATAGCAAGCAGCCAATACCGATTCATACGATCACCCAACACACCAATAGGATAGGACGCCAAACACCATGTTCCATTAAATACAAGCATGACAACAGATATGTATTTTTCAGGTATTTGAAAAGACTCTTTGGCATGAATCATTAAAAAACTTTCACCAAAACGAGACAACATAAACACAAATACAACCATCATCAATAACCAAAAAGATTGGCCTAAAATTTTAAAATCCGAAAACTTGATTCGATTTTGAGAAACTTTATAATGAACAGCAGGAGATATTTTTTTTGGTTCTTTTACAAAAAATAACAATATTAAGAATGCAATGACTGCCGGAATTACCGATATTTTAAAAACAGTTTGATAATGGTTCTCTGTGATTGTCATGGCGAATATTCCAGCCAAACATCCAAAAACAGCACCCGCTTGAGCCAATGACCTTTTTAATCCATAAGCTTTTCCCAATTGATCCTTCAGAGTGATATCGGCAACAATTGTGTCACGTGGGGTAGAGTACGTTCCATTTCCAACTCGCTCCATAAATCTGGCCAATAATACAGGTGAAAAGGATGCAAAAAAACCAAAAATAATTCGACTTGTGACGTTCAAAGTCATTCCAACAATCATAAGAGATTTTCTTTTTTTAAAAAAATCACTCAAAATTCCTGAAAACAACTTTAAAATGTAAGATAGACCTTCAGCAGTCCCTTCTATTATCCCAATTAATACCGTTGATGCCCCAAGTATTGATTTAATATAAACGGCAGAATAACTATAGACCATCAAATAAGACATGTTTAACAAAAACATCATAATACCAATGAGCCAGACTTGTTTTGGTAAAGAAGAACAAGACAACGATTAAAGTACCAATGTGCACTTTAATAACAGATACCTGAGTTAGAAAAAAAATACAACCCGTTGTATGAGTTTTCAACAGTTTTCACTTTAGACAAAAAAAATTTAAATTTTCCACATTTTTATAATGCTCTGAGGTCTATTTGCTTAAAATATTCATGCACAGTTACAATAAGAAAAAAACAAAAGTCATGGCATAACAATGTCTATTTTGTGTGATCGTCAAATTAAAGATCATGCTATTCACCGTGACATGATCAATCCATTTGTTGATAATTTAAAAAAAGATAATATTGTCTCTTATGGTTTATCCTCATACGGTTATGATGCAAGGGTTGCATCAGAATTTCGTATTTTTACCAATATTGATAACGCTATTGTTGATCCTAAAAATTTTTCCAATCATTCTTTTGTAGAACGTACAACGAATGAATGCATCATTCCGCCAAATAGCTTTGCATTGGGAAGAACAATTGAATATTTTAAAATACCAAAAGATATATTGGTTATTTGTTTAGGAAAATCAACCTATGCAAGGTGTGGGATTATCGTCAATGTCACGCCTTTAGAACCAGAATGGGAAGGACACGTCACTTTAGAATTTTCAAATACGACCCCATTGCCGGCTAAAATTTATGCAGATGAAGGGGCGTGTCAGTTCATCTTTTTAAAGGCCGATGAAACGTGTCAAACATCCTATAAAGACCGCCAAGGTAAATACATGAAACAAACTGGTGTCACATTGCCCAAAATATCAATGACGTGACAATTTTTTTAAAAGGCCTATTCTAATGAAAAGGCCGTTGTCTTTAAAAATCTGATGGCTTGTAAAATTTATCAAAACCTTATTAAAAAACCCTATAATTTTTCTTTTGATCAAGTTGTTTTTTTATTAGAAAAAATTGTTGACCCTACTTTTCAATTAGGAGAGGCTTTATCGGTTCAGCAAGAAGGATTACGTATTAAATCACATATGGCGTTGTCTCATCCATCATGTGAGGTGCAAAAAATCATCTTACACCAATACAAAAAGCCCATTGTCTACATTAATTTTTTAGGTATTTCTGGTATACAAGGAACCTATGACGATACCGACTTAACGCCTCAATTTAATCATTTCTTAGATATTTTTCATCATCGCATGGCGGGATTATGGATCAAAGCACGTCGCATTCGTCATGTTAATTTGTTAAATCAACCTTTTCATAAAAGTATACCTGGACAGATGATGGCAGCATTCAGTGGACCTTGGGCAAGTCATCAAAATCAGCTGATTCCCTTTTTTCATTTATTTTTTTCATCACAACGTTCCAAAATGGCGATTGAATGTTTGTTATCAAACTTCTTTAACAGGCGAGTTCATTTTGAGAGTATGGAAGGAGAGTGGATAATTCCTCCCACATCAGAGCTGTCGTATTTAGGGAAAAAATTTTCAAGTCTAGGACAAGATTTCGTGATAGGGAAAAAAAGCTTTAATCCAACCAAAGGAATCAAGGTTTCATTCTTTTGCGATTCATTTAATGAATTATCTCAATTTTTTCCTCAATCATCACTGTCTCAATTTATACACAAGACCCTTTGTTACTTAATGAAAAAACCTATTAATATCTTTTTAAAAATACATTTTAAAAAAAATACACTACAACCGTGTATGTTGGGATCCACTCACCGATTGCAATGGAACAGTTTTTTAAAAACTGCACACCATCCAATAGTGGAGTTTAAGTTATGATGATGGTGACAGATGGATTTTTTATCCTTGATAAGCCAGAGGGCCTGTCTTCACGTCAGGCCAGTCAATTTTTAAAAAAAAAGCATGTAAAAATTGGTCATGTAGGAACACTTGATCCTTTTGCAACAGGTGTTCTTCCCATTGCCATTGGTGAGGGGTGCAAATGCATCCCAAGGCTTAAAGACGTAAAAAAAATCTATGATATGACAATGAAATTTGGAGAAGAAACGGACAGTGGTGATTTGGATGGTATAGTGATTGGACGCAGTTACCACATTCCATTTTATGATGACATTGTTCAAATTATTCCGTTATTTTTAGGAAATATTATTCAAGAAACACCTCAATTTAGTGCCATCAAAATTCAAGGAAAACGATCTTATGAATGGGCAAGACAAGGGATTTCAAAAGTTGTTCCAAAACGAATTGTCACTATTATTGACATTGGCATTCACGAATATCATTATCCTTATTTGAGGGCACGGGTGACATGTGAACAAGGAACTTATATTAGAACTCTTGCCATGGATATTGCAAAATCAGTGAATTGTGTGGCACATTTAACGGCATTAAGACGTGTGTATTCATGTGGTTTTTTTGAAAAACACTTGGGAACATTTATGTCTTGTACGGAGTTGATCCCTTTTTTAAATAAATAATTCACTTTAAGATTCGCCATAAGGCACATTTTTTGCATTTTTAAAAAAAACATTAATTTTATTTTAAATGGGAGATATTTATTACAACTACAAAGCAACGTCTGCACGTAATCACATGAAAATGTCAGAAGTAACTTTAAAAAATACCCAAGATATTTTAACAACAGGCAAAGTTAAAATTGACTCGACCACAGATATCAGTGGATTTGTGACAAGTACAAGTTTAAATTCGCAATTATCTAGACTTAAAGAAGCATTAAACAATGTGAACCAAGCATATAGCATGTCAACATTGGCCATTCGTAGTATGGAAAATTCGGATCAAATTTTGTTACAGATGATTAACTATGCCACATTATCAAAGTCTGATTCATGCACGCCTGAAAATCGTCAATCTCTCAATTTACAATTTCAAGAGCTGATGACACAACTAGATATTAACGCATTATCATCTTGGAGTGGACAGCAAATTTTTCAATACGATAATGAATCCCTTGATATAAAAGGTAAATCAACAATTTTTGATTATAATGTTTTTCTAAATGATTATTTAGCCAAAGATTGTAATTCTTTTTCACAAGGCAGCCTCAATGTCACATTAAATAGACATGTTGTGGATCCTAAATTATTGAGTAACTACGTTGGTGATTATAATCTGTACTATAAAGGAAGTACCGAAAAAGGAATTTTTACACTTTTTAATGATGATCATTCCTTTACGATTGTTGTTGACCATCCCCCTAGTAATACAACTGGATCAGAAATATTTACTTTTCCTAATGGTGTTGAATTGTCATTCGGACCCAACATAGATTTAACCGTTGATCAATACTATCAAAATGTTATTAGATTTGATAGTCAAATTAGTTTTTCATCTGAATTTATTGACGATAAAATGAAAGTATCATTTTGTGATAATAAAAAAGCACAAAATGGGTCGTATGATTTAGAATACGTTTTTTATCCTGCCATACATGATCAAGATTTTTACGGAGAATTTATTTTAACGGCTCCCGATCAATCTATAGAAGTCGTAAAAATACCTATGAAAGATGCCGTAAACAATAGTTTTGCCAAAGTTGATTTTACTCAATTAGGGCTGTCTTTAAG
>JBIKYJ010000035.1:0-9022 GCA_044355315.1 Alphaproteobacteria bacterium
AATGTTGATCGATCAATCCAATGGCGACGTTGTAACTTCATTAAAATATCTGGGATGATTTTTTGATCATAAGGAGGATCTAGAAAAATCAGATCCATGATTGCATGCTGATTTTCAGAAATTTTACGTATATCACAACATAAAGTAGTGGCACTTTTTTGAATCATGTTTAAATTTTTTCTAACAATTTTTAATACTTTAGCTGATTCATCTATAAACGTTGCAAAAGAACCTAAAGACATAGCCTCAATTCCAAGACTACCAGAACCACAACACCCATCCAATATATTTTTATTCTCAAAATCAAAATAATAACGATGTTTTAATACGTTAAAGATTGATTCTTTCACACTTTGGGACGTAGGACGTGTCACAGTAGACGGTGGTATCAGTAATTTTTTCTTTTTAAATTGACCATGAATAATATGCATAACTAGCCTGCTTTTGAAAATATACCGTCTATTTCCGAGAATTGTGATGTTTGAAGAACCATTCTTCCATTTGATTTTAATTGACCAAAAGACATATATTTTAAGGTTCTGTCATGAAAGGCTTTTCCTAAAGAGGATCCTTTGTAAGAAAATTCATTTCCATTCCAATAACGTAACGCAGCCTCTTTACCTCTAAATTTAAAATATAGTTGATCATGTTTAATGTATACATCTATATCCCCCAACCATTCATGGTGATATCGCCCAACCAAATCTGATGGTTTATAGCTCATCATCATTGGATTTGATAATCGTTCACTTTGTTTATATTTTTGATGATCTTTGATATTTTTATCAAAATGATTTTTGAAAAATTGAGCCCAATCGGTATCATGGACATCCATCAGCTCGTCCAGTAAAAAATTGACAATACTTTCAGGCGCGTAGTTTACAAGTGATCCTAAATTACACATAACGGCAATACCAATATTCAACGATGGTGCCAATACAATGATTGCTCTATTACCAGAGTTAGCGCCTACCACCTGGTGGATCTCTATTTTTTTATCCAAAGACGCACCGTATTGGTTAATAAAAAACCCAGCACTCATACCAAAATCCCTGTCCTTATCAAATCGTGATTTGTGAAAAAAATAATCAAAATTTTCATTATTGATCGTTATTTTTCTTTGAACGGAATGCATCATCTGAAAATGTGATGGATCTAAAACGGCTTTGTTACCATTTAAATGGAACAATAACCATTTAGCCATATCTTCGGGAGATATTAAAATTCCTGCAGAACTTTGAAATTGTTTAAACATTTGAGGATTAAATCCAATATCTCTCACGTCTCCATTATCATCCAAATCATGGGGTATGGCCAAGTTTTGAGGTTCTTTTAAATTGAAAAAAATTAAAATTTTATCTAAAAAGGAATCCTCGGGGACTGATATGAGTGTGTGATTCATATGAAGCGGGTCCAAAATTTCTCGTTGAAGAATAACTGAAAATGGCTCTTTACAAGCGTTTTCCAAAATTTCACCCAATAAAACATAACCGTAATTTGAATAGCCATAATGGGTTCCAACCGTATACTTCAATGGAATTTTAGCAATTGTCTTTTTGAATTCATCTCTTGAAAAACCTAATAAAAACAATGAATCTGCGGTAAAAGATTTAAATCCTATATGATGGGTAAGTACGTCAAAAAGTGTGAGTTTTTTTGTTGCCTCATCATCATGCATTTTGAAATCACTCACATATGATATGACAGGATCTTTTAAATTAAGCAACCCTTTTTGTGATAATTTAACAGCCAGGGTGGCTGAAAATGCTTTACTAACCGATGCAACAGCAAATTTTGTTAAATTCGTGATAGGAAGTTTTGTTTTAATAGATCGTTGACCATAATTGTTTAAAAAAGATACTTGACCGTCTTTTACTACCACAACGGATAATCCTGGAACCTTCCACAGTTGTTTTGTTTTTTGAATATAAGCATCTAATTTTTTTTTGCATTCATTATCAAATTTCTTAGCATAAGAAAAATAATTAAAAATTAGACCAAAAAGCAACCATAACTTGATTATCTGCATTTTACGTCATTATTTTACGATCTTTTGTTAATAACATTTTATCATAATACAGGATGCCATTTTTTTTCAGAAGGCAAATATAACCAATGACGTTTCATTGTTTAATTTTCTTTGGGCTTTTCTGGATTTCCGTTGCCACGGGAATGACAAAAAAAACCCAGGTCGATTGACCCGGGCCCGTATCCGTGATGTTTGGAAGTCACCTTCCGAAATATCAAAGGGCTTAGAATTTGTATCCGACGCTGGCGGAAATTCTGTGTTGGCAAACCTTGAACGATGCAGATGGGTTAAGGTTAGCATTGGTGGCGGCAGCACTATGAGGTGTAGCAGAACCTGTAGCATCCAATTTTGTGTTGGATCCAAAGACGTAGGCGTAATCGAGTCCAATGAACATTGTTTTTGTAATGTATGTACGAACACCACCACCCACAAGGAAATTAATGGATTTTGATTTCTTTTCAGCCAATGCAGTTGCAGCAGCACCAATTACTCCAGAAGTAGGAGAACCACTAATAGCCAATGTTGCAGCATCAACCGTGTTGTTGATTTTAAATTGTCCGCAATCGATACCGGCTTTGATATGCAATTGGGTGTTTGGGGTCACAAAGTAACCGAGCAAAATGTTTGCACCATAGTTAAATCCACGTTTAATATTAAAACGGTAGTAGGTAGCGTCTTTTGTGTAATCAACAAAATTTCTGTTGGTGCCATCAAAGTTTGCGAACAATTCGATACCGGCAACGGCACAGGATGAAAATCCATAGTTATACCCAAGAATGAGACCACCTTGGAAAGCACCACGACCCAAAGATTGGGAAGATTTGGATCTACCAAGGAAACCCATAATTTTAGCAGCTGTAGAAACTGTTGCAGGGGTAGCATCCGCAGCAACTGGAGCATATGTAGATGCATCTTGTGTATAGTCAACGGAGTTGGCATTGGCACCAGCTTGAAGGGCGATATAAAAACCTGTCGCGGCAGGGTTGGCTTGAACAACTGCAGCAGTCGTGGCCAAAAGTGCAAAGGCACGTAAAGATGATTTCATGAAGAAAATCCATATTTGTTACAACATAATCACTGTAGGATGTTTATGTAAACACGTCAATATTTTTTATCATTTTTTTAAAACAAAAAAATATGTGTGGTATTTTTGCAACGCTTTGTTGATTTGAGTGTCAAGACAACTCTTAAATCGTTATCACAAAAATTCAAAAAAAATACTCAACTGATGCTACTATAAAGTAAGTCCGTTTTAATGATTGAATTTTATGAAAAAAGATATTCACCCCGCCTATCATGCGATTAAAGTATACATGACCGATGGAACGACCTTTGAAACAAAAACAACCTGGGGTAAGCCCGGTGATGAAATGCGTTTAGACATTGATCCAAAATCCCACCCTGCGTGGCTTGGTGGTGGTCAAAGGCTTGTGGATACAGGTGGCCAGCTCAGCAAATTTTCCAAGCGTTACCAAAGTTTTTCGTTTAATAACCAATAATGTCAGCGCTTGCCCTGTTCATGCCAGATATTTTATTAGAGCCCGGGTATTTATGTGATTTAAATCCTCCTCAAAAACAGGCTGTTTTGTCTGTTGATGGCCCTTTATTAGTTCTGGCTGGTGCAGGGACTGGGAAAACGCGTGTTTTAACAACACGTATCACCCACATTTTGCATAAAAAAAAAGCGCGTCCTTTTGAAATTTTGGCGGTGACATTTACGAACAAAGCCGCCCAAGAAATGAAAGAACGCGTGACAAAAACCTTAGGCACCCATATTGAAGGCATGTGGATTGGTACATTCCATTCCATTGGTGTCAAAATACTTAGAATCCATAGTGAAAAAGTCGGCCTCACCCCTCATTTTTCAATCCTTGATTTTGATGATCAAATTAAATTGATTAAACAAATTTGTCAATCACTTGATATTGATGACAAGCGTTTACCTGCCAAACATGTGGCATCAGCCATTTCAAGATTTAAAGACCAAGGCAAACGACCAGATCAAGCTATTCACCCCGATCCACAGATGGTTCGTATATACAAAGCATATCAAGATCGTCTTCAATCTTTGAACGCTGTTGATTTTGGGGATTTGTTATTACTAATATTAACGTTGTTTAAAAACTACACTGACGTGTTGGCACATTATCAACGTCAATTCAAATATATCTTGGTTGATGAATACCAAGATACAAACGCCGCCCAATATGTATGGTTACAATTACTGGCAGCTCATCATCAAAATATTTGTTGTGTGGGAGATGATGATCAATCCATTTACGGATGGAGAGGAGCCGAAGTCGGCAATATTTTAAGATTTGATCAAGATTATCCCGGGTGTGGCGTGATTCGTTTGGAACAAAACTACAGGTCTACCCATCATATTTTGGGCGCAGCCTCTGGTTTGATTGAAAATAACGGCAAACGCTTAAGCAAGACCCTTTGGACTGAAAGGGATGACGGTGAGAAAATTTTGATCAAGGGGACATGGGATGGTGAAGATGAAGCGCGCTTTGTCATTGCTCAAATTGAAGACATGCGTGTTCCCCTTAACCAGGTGGCCATTTTAGTACGCGCCTCTTACCAAACCCGTTTGTTTGAAGAACGTTTACTCACAACCGGAATTCCATACCGTGTGATTGGGGGGCTTCGATTTTATGAACGTCAAGAAATTAAAGATGCATTGGCATACGTTAAATTAATCTATCAAAAATCTGATAGCTTGGCGTTTGAGCGTGTCATTAATTTACCCAAACGTGGGATTGGCCCGTCAACCATTGGCATTTTACATAACATCAGCCGAGAGCGACATGTCAATATTATTGAGGCTACACGTGTGTTTGTGAGTGAAGACCAAGGACGTCCGGCGGTTCGAAAAACGCTGTCTCATTTTTTAAATAATTTGGACCGTTGGCATAGCTATCTTGATACCCATACCCACAGCGAGGTTGTCAAAATGGTGTTAGATGAATCGGGGTATACAGGGCTTTGGATGAGCGAAAAAACAACTGAGTCGGCCTCAAGGTTAGAAAACCTCAAAGAATTGATCAAAGCTATCGAGGATTTTGGTCATTTATCTGGATTTTTAGACCACGTCAGTTTGGTTTTAGATCATTTTGATAAGCATCAACAAGACCAAGTGACATTGATGACATTACATGGCGCCAAGGGATTAGAATTTGAATTAGTCTTTTTGCCTGGTTGGGAGGAGGGAATTTTTCCCCACCCCCGTTGTCTTCAAGAAAATGGTTTGGAAGGGTTGGAGGAAGAACGCCGCCTTGGGTACGTGGGGATCAGCCGGTCAAAAAAACATCTGATTATCTCCTATGCCCTTAAAAGATACAGTTTTTACCAAGGGTGGACCCACGTAGACCCATCGCGATTTTTGAATGAAATTCCTCAGGATCACTTTATTCATAAACCCGCAGGGACTACGTGTTTTTAGAACCAAAATTTAAACTTGGCCTGATCGGTCGTCATATTCAATACAGTTTGTCTCCCATTTTACATCACAGTTTTATGAGGGTTACGGGAAAAAATTACGTTTATGAATTGTTTGATATAGAACCAGACGCCATGAGTGATTTTTTGAAACATGACGGATGTTATAACGTCACGACCCCCTACAAAGAGACTGTGTTTCCCTATTGCCACACCTTAACGGACGAAGCATCTTTGTGTGGTGTTGTGAATACAATCATCGTACATAATAAACATATCACAGGACATAATACAGACATATTGGCCGTGTGTGACTTATTAAAACCTTATCCATTGAATAACGTCATGATTTTTGGAAATGGTGGTGTTGTTAAAGGGATTATACCGGCACTACGGCAGTTGGGTGTTGAGATTATTTATATCATTGGACGTACTCCCAAAACCATTCATGGTATTGACACAACGTCTTTTGAACAGTTAAAAAATCTGGGATTTATGGACCTCTGTATCAACACGATTCCGTTAACCTCATGGGAAGATGTCCCACTTCCAAACCTCACACCAAACGGAGTGTTGTTTGATTGTTGTTATGGAACAAGTGGATCATTTTTTGATGGGTTTAAAAAAGAGCATCAGACTATTAAGGGGATGGAGATGTTAGTCATCCAGGCATCCTATGCCTTTGATTTTTGGAACACCCATGTGGATAATTTTTAAGATACCTGATGGATCCAGGAAAAGATTATTTCGTTTGTATGAATCATTGCAACTGAACCCTTGGCATTTTGAACAATTTCGATATGAACCTGGATTTTTTGAAAAAAACTATAAAGGATTTATTGTGTATCAAATCAGTGATGATATGGTGGATATCACGGGTCTTGGGGTTTCACCACACGTTCAACGGCAAGGACTTGGAAAAGCTTTGCTTCACACATTGATAGAACACCATCCTTTCAAACGCTTTTTCTTAGATGTCAGCGTCCATAATATCAGTGCCATTGCATTTTATGAAAAACAAGGATTTCAAAAAATTCACTTGCGCCCTTTGTACGGGCAGTATTTAGGAAAGATATCTGATTTTTGGGTGATGAGTAAAAATTAACGGTTTTTATAATCACCCTATATTAAGTGATGAAGCCAACGCACGACAAAAGAGAACTTCTGTGTGTGTGACCCCTAAAAAATGTACTTATATTTTTTAACAGACATTTCAGAAACAATCTAAAATGTCTGTATTTACCGATTTAAGCGTCTAAGGATCTTTTTTTCTCTTCCATTTCAAAACATTCGATCATATCGCCAACTTTAATATCGTTATAATTTTCAAGTGCCATACCGCATTCGTAGGATTCCTTGACTTCTTTGACCTCGTCTTTGAACCTACGTAAAGATTTCAAATTTCCCTCAAACACAACAACGTTATCACGTAATAACCGTACTTTTGTTCCGCGTTTAATGATGCCTTCAGTCACGTAACATCCAGCAATCACTCCATAGCGTGAAATATTAAATACGTCTCGAATTTCCGCATATCCCAAAAATTTTTCATGAATGTCTGGGGCTAACAGCTCTTCTAGCAAGCCTTTCACATCATTGAGCATTTCATAAATAATGGAATAATAACGAATATCCACCATGTCTTTTTGCGATAATTCTTTCGCGTTTGATGTTGCACGCACGTTAAAAGCAAGGATCAAGGCTTTTGATGTTTTGGCTAACGATACATCACTTTCATTAATAGCACCCACACCTGAGAGCAATATTTTGACTTTTACTTCTGGATGAACCATTTTTTGCAAAGATGCGACAATGGCTTCGCCAGATCCTTGAACGTCTGCTTTGACGATCAAAGAAAGTTCCTTGGATTCTCCTGATGCAATACGTGACAACATATCGTGAATTGTCCCTTGGGTCGGAGCAAACTTTGCATTTTTTTCTTGTTCTTTTTTAAAATCACAATACTCACGTGCTTTACTTTCGCTGTCAACGACAATGAAAGCATCTCCAGCTTTGGGAGGGCCGCTAAATCCTAGGATTTCAACGGGTGTTCCTGGAAAAACATGATGAACACGTTTGTTATGGTCATCCATCAGTGCTTTTACTTTACCAAATTCAGTTCCTGCAACCACAATATCACCGGCATTGAGCGTACCTTTTTGAACAAGAACACTCACCAAGCAACCTTTTGTTTTATCAATTTTTGCTTCCAACACAACACCTTGAGCAGATTGTTCTACTGGTGCTTCAAGGTGCAAGATTTCGGCTTGAAGTAAAATAGTTTCTTCCAATTGCTCCAGGCCAATTTTTTGTTTTGCGGATACTGGAACTGCCAAAATATCCCCACCATAATCCTCAACAACAAGGTTATGATTCAATAAATCTTGCTTAACACGTTCAATATTTGCCTCGGGTTTATCAATTTTATTGATGGCAACAATAATAGGAACACCGGCAGATTTCGCATGTTGAATAGCTTCAACTGTTTGTTCCATGATACTGTCATCTGCTGCGACCACAAGGACAACAATGTCGGTTACATGCGCACCACGTGCGCGCATATTAGAAAATGCTGCGTGACCTGGTGTGTCAATAAATGTAATTTTTTGACCATTTTTAAGAGTGACTTGATAGGCACCAATATGTTGAGTGATACCCCCGGCTTCCCCTTTGACCACATCCGTTTCGCGCAATGCATCCAACAATGATGTTTTACCATGATCAACGTGCCCCATGACCGTTACAATAGGTGGCCTTTTTTTGATGGATTCCCTATTATCTTTAGTATTGAACAAATCTTTTTCAATCTGATCTTCAACAACACGAACAGGATAATTATTAAACTCTAAACAAATAAACTCAGCCGTATCCGCATCAATAGTTTGGTCGCCACTGGCAATCACCCCCATTTTCATCAGTGATTTGACAATATCAATGGCTCTCACTGCCATACGATTGGCAAACTCATTGACCGTAATAATGGGTGGGATCATCACATCACGACTCACTTGAACCAAAGTATCCTTGAATTTTTGTTTCTCTTTTTTACTTTTTCTTTTTATTTTTGAAAAAGGACGGTAATCTTCTTGGGAATCATCACGTAACACCCGAGATAATGTTGATGTTGTGATTTTTTTAGGAGCAACAACCTGTGAATCACTTTCTGTATGATTATGTTTGAAAAATTTTTTACGTTTTTTGTCGTCTGTGTCTAAAGATTTAATATCCTCACCACCAAATCGTTTTGGGTGATGATATCTGAGTGGATCTCGACGTTCTTTTTTAATATCATCAATTGGGATAAAGGTATCCATTTTGTCTTCTTGTTCTTTGACCAAAGGATTAAAGAATTTTTGATTATCTGACTTGACCCCATAATCTCTTTGTGGACGATCTCCTTGTGGACGGTCACGGTAGGGGCGGTCTCCTTGTGGACGGTCACGGTAGGGGCGGTCTCCTTGCGGACGGTCACGGTAGGGGCGGTCTCCTTGTGGACGGTCACGGTAGGGGCGGTCTCCTTGCGGACGGTCACGGTAGGGGCGGTCTCCTTGT
>JBIKYJ010000036.1:0-8961 GCA_044355315.1 Alphaproteobacteria bacterium
GATCTGGGATATTTGTAGTTCGTTTCTTCCCAATTTTTCCCAAAATAATTGTATCGAACTAATATTTAATGATTTGATGATACTTTGAATAAGGTGTTCAATGTAGGGTAATTTTTGATGTTTAATTGCATTTTGAAACATATAAATACCAATTTTCATAAATTGTTTTTTCTTTTGGTTTTTTAAAAATTTTTGTATAGCGTTTTTAGCTTTTCCTGTCATAACAAACCATTCCCATGATTCACAAATTGTTAATTCATGGGAAAAATGAACATCAATTTGATCACCATTTGATAGGACTGCGTGTAGTTCTGCAGGATGCCCATTAATTCGAATGAGTTGTGTATAATCCCCTAAATTGGGGAACAATGCATAAACAAAATCTAAGGCTGTTGAGCCTTTAGGTAATGATAAAATTTGGTCATGACTTGAAAATACGAAAACTTCATTACTGAACATTTCAAATTTAGTATGTTCTAAAAATTCCTCAACATCATGGGTGCTTTCCAAAATTTCTAGCGCATTTTTAAGCCACACATATTTTTTTTCATCTTTTTTGTCTTGGGGCTTTTTATAATTCCAGTGGGCA
Organism: Alphaproteobacteria bacterium; assembly: GCA_044355315.1. Classification (GTDB taxonomy): domain Bacteria; phylum Pseudomonadota; class Alphaproteobacteria; order JALRGP01; family JALRGP01; genus JALRGP01. The sequence continues at coordinate 590 of JBIKYJ010000036.1, forward strand.
GCTACCCCAAGACGACAATAAGCATCCATATCATCTGTGCGTATTTGAATTTCAATGCGTTGGTTAAATGGACCGATGACACAAGTGTGTATGGATTTATAACCATTTTGTTTGGGGAAACTGATATAATCTTTAAACCGTCCAGGGACTACTGGATATGCTTGATGAATAATACCTAATGCTTGGTAACACTGCTCTGCACTATCAACGATAATACGAAACGCAATAATATCACTGAGTTTTTCAAATGGAATATTTTTCCTCTTCATTTTTTCCCAAATGGAATAAGGGGTTTTTCCACGACCTTGAATTGTGCAAGGTAAATGATACTTATTAAAAATAGCATTTAAAGCATCAAGTGTATCTTGAGTTAAATCTTTTGTGTCTGAATTAAACTCTTTTAATTGATCACAAATGCATGAAAAAATTGATGGATAGAGCGTTTCAAAAGATAAATTTTCTAGTTCATTTTGGATTGTAAAAATTCCCATGCGTTCTGCAAGAGGAGCATAAATTTGTAAAGTTTCCCTTGCAATTTTGTGTCGTCTTTCAGGTTTTTTTATGTGGTGGAGCGTTTGCATATTATGTAATCTGTCTGCAAGTTTAATCAATAAAACACGGATATCGTTCGACATGGCAACCAAAAATTTTCTAAAATTTTCCGCTTGTTGTGCTTCTTGGGATTGTAATTGAAACTTTGATAATTTTGTAACACCGTCAACAAGATTTGCAATATCTGTTCCAAAAATATTTTCAATATTTTTAATAGTAACATCCGTGTCTTCAACAACATCATGCAATAAGCCAGCCGCAATCGTATTTTGATCTAGATGCAAATCTATCAGTAAATTTGCAACAAATAAAGGATGAGAAAAAAAACAATCTCCAGAATCCCTTACTTGTGAACTGTGCATTAAAAAAGAATAATCGTATGCTTTTCTGATTAATTCTTCATCGACATTTTTGATATAGTCTTGCATTTTATATGCAAGTTCTGTGGAAGCTTGCATGGCTTGTTCCTTTTAATTAATCATCAATATCTAAAACATCTGTATATAAATCTTCATCTTCTTGGGCTAGTTTTTTTTGACGCATCATCGCCGCATCTTTTTCATGAAAATCTTTTTTGAATTTTTCGTAATCTAATTCATCTTCATCTTCTTGATCAGTGAAATTCGATTGCTGCAATCCTTTTAATACACGCTCACGTAATTCTCCCACATCAATAGTTCCATCGCCAATTTCTCTAAGAGCCACCACAGGATTTTTATCATTTTGTCTCATCACCGTAAGGCGAGCTCCGGATGTTAATTCTTGTGATCTTTTTGTTGCAAGTAAAACCAATTCAAAATGATTGGAAACATTATTAATGCAATCTTCAACTGTAACGCGTGCCATGTAAATACGATATTTTTTATTCTATAATAGCTTACAAACTATTTTGTTGCAAAATTTGACATAGATAATCTAATTTTTCCCAATCATCAAATTCAAGCGTTAAAAAAACTTTTTGTTTTTTGATGGATAGATTAGATTGAATTTTTAAATAGGTGGAGATTCTTTCAGATAGAATAGCCATATCTTGTTGGATTTGTGATGGGCTATCCTCAACAATGGGAGTAATTTTTTGTTTATGTTGTTTAGCAATTTTTTCAATGTCACGAACTGATAATGATTGTTCCACAATTTGTTTTGCTAATTCTGATGCATTGTCAAGACCTAATAACGACCTGGCATGTCCTGCAGATAAATCTCCGTTTTGAACAAATTGTTTAACATCGTCAGGGAGCATCATGAGTCTTAAGGAATTAGCAACGTAGCTGCGACTTTTTCCTAAGGATTTAGAGATCTGCTCTTGTGTTTTTTGATGGATATTCATCAGCCTGTCGATAGATTCAGCTTCCTCAATGGGATTAAGATTTTCTCGTTGTAAATTTTCAATCAATCCAATCTCAAGAGCTTCGTCTTCTTCACATTCTAATACAACAATTGGAACCTCACCGAGACCTAGATGTTTTGCAGCGCGATATCTACGTTCTCCTGCGATGATTTGATAATGATGTTCATCAATGGCTCGTACTAAAATGGGTTGTAATATTCCTTTTTCTTTGATCGATCCAATTAAATCTTTAAGCGCACCCTCATCAAAATAACGACGAGGTTGTAAGGGGTTTGGTTTTAATTGATGAATATTAACAGACGTTAATGAATCTTGATGTGGATGATCTTCACCCAAAAGCGCGGCAAGTCCTTTTCCTAAAACCATTACTATCACATTGTTATGTTGTTTCTAATGGTAACATTTTTTGCTAAAAATGTATCTGGACTTTTGTACCATAGTAGAATTCATTTTACGGTAATAATTTTGAGACATGCAAAGAATTTAAAAATTGAAAAAATTGACGATACTCCTATAAAAAATTTAGAATAAGAAAACATTTTATTAAACAAAAAATGCTCAATTTAAAAGGAAAAAAAGCTTTAATTATGGGACTGGCAAATGACCATTCATTGGCATTTGGTGTCGTCAAATCTCTTCATTCTTTAGGTGTTCAATGCTTTTTCACGTATCATCCGTTACTCGAAAAGCGTGTTCGCTCCATTGCTAAGTCTTTAGGATCAGAGGTTTGTTTATCTTGTGATGTGTCGCAAGACGGTGATATTGATCGTATGTTTGATGAATTACATCAATATACAGATCAAATGGATTACATATTACATGCTATAGCTTTTTCTGACAAAAAAGAATTGACTGGTAAATATTGTGATACAAGCTTATCGAATTTTTTAAATACCATGAATATTTCTTGTTATTCATTAGCACGCGTTTGTCATCATGCGCAAAAATTTATGCCCCATGGTGGATCGATTGTGACGCTCACTTATTATGGTGCTGAAAAAGTGATGCCTAATTATAATGTGATGGGCGTTGCAAAGGCAGCATTAGAAGCCAGCGTTCGCTACTTAGCCGTGGATTTGGGATCTCAAAATATTCGTGTGAATGCAATATCTGCAGGGCCCGTTAAAACACTGGCAGCATCAGGTATTGGCGATTTTCGCTATATTTTTAAATGGAATCAATACAATACACCCCTTAAAAGAAATACAACTCTTGAAGATGTGGCAGGAACATGCACCTATTTATTCAGTGATTTAGCAAGTGGTGTGACAGGAGACGTCATTCATGTAGACAGCGGTTATCATGTTGTTGGAATGAAAGCTATTGACGCTCCTGATATTGCGATTGTCCAATCGGAATAATGATTTACCTAGACCATAACGCAACAACTCCTCTTCGTCCTCTTGCAAAAAAAAAAATTCTTACTTTTTTAGATAAGGTCGGCAACCCTGCGTCAATTCATTCTCATGGTCGTTTAGCACGCAAATATGTGGAGGATTGTCGTGAAGCGGTGGGACATTTTTTATCCGTTCCTTATGATCATATCACCTTTACCAGTGGTGCCACCGAGACATTCAATTGGGTCTTGAAATCTCAAAACAACCCCATTTTATACAGTCATTTGGAACATGATGCCGTTATTGAATCTATTCCTCCTCATTTGGGGCATATGATTCAAGTAACACCCCACGGCCACATAGATTTACAAGATTTAGAGCATCATTTGAAAATTTATAGCAAGCAAAATCCTTTGGTTTGTGTCATGGTGGTTCAAAATGAAACGGGAATTATTCAACCCATTGGTGATGTTTTAAAGCTGACACAGACGTATGGTGCTAAGCTTTTATGTGACGGTGTTCAAGGAGTTGGAAAAATTGATGATCTTTTGATACCTTTGATCGTTGATATAGATTATTTTGTGTTCTCATCCCATAAAATTGGTGGCCCAACAGGTGTGGGCGTTTTATATCAAAAAAATCCTATGTCCTTGATCCCTATGATCACGGGTGGTGGTCAGGAAAAATCATTACGCTCAGGAACTCACCATACCCTTGGTATATGTGGCCTTCATGGAGCCATTGAGGATTTAAAAGAACGCCCCTTATCATTTTTAAAAAATTTTCAAAAAGATATAGACATTGCTTTAAAGGACAGAGTTGTGGGGATAGAGTCACCAAGGGTATCTAATACCGTTTGTTTTACACCGTGGATGGATGCACCCCTTTTTGTGATGGCATGTGACCAACGGGGATGTTCAATTAGCTCTGGGTCCGCATGTTCATCGGGGCGCCTTAAAAAATCAAGAGTTTTAAAAGCCATGGGGGTCGGCCATGATCAGGGCATTCGTGTGAGCATGGGATGGAACACGACCCCGGATGATGTGCAGTTTTTTTTAAAAATAGTGAATGAATGTCTGATGTCTTTGTAAATATTAAAGAGCTGTCTACGCCAATGTTAGGATTAGACATTGGTGACGCTAGAATTGGTGTTGCTTTTGCCCCCAAAGGCAGTCATATTGCGGTACCATTGCCGACAATTCATGAAAAAAATACTGTCAAAGCTGTTTCTAAAATTATAAGTTTGTGCCATGAACGATCCATCAATGCCATCGTGGTGGGGTGGCCACTTCATATGGACGGGCAAGAGGGAGATCGCTGTCAAAAAGTTTTAAAATTTTGCGAATTGTTATGGACACAATCTGATTTTAATATATCCCATTGGGATGAGCGCCTGTCGTCCGTATTTAGTCATAAAATCACCCAAGATTTTCATGTTAAAAGAACAAAAAAAAAAGAAACGATTGACGCCAACAGCGCCATTTTTATTTTACAAGGGGCATTGGATATGATTTTTTTTAATCATTAAACGTGATATTGTTACGTCACATTCTATATTTTTATCGGTTCAATAATCTGTGGCCACTACTGTGTTTTGTCTGTCCGTGTTTATGGGTATTTAAATTTTATGATTATCCTATGTGGTGTGAAAAAGGGTTGTTTTTTTTAACCGGTTCCTTTTTGATGAGGATGGTTGGATGCAGTATAAACGATCTGTGTGACCGTGATATTGACAAAAACACACACAGAACCAAAAATCGCCCCTTGGCGTGCGGAGTATTGTCAGTTAAAATCGCCATCCTCTTTTTAGTCATTCCAATGACAGGAGCAGGTGTATTATTTTTGTATTTAAATCCGTTGTCTAAAGCGATAGCTCTTTTCGGAATGATTTTAACAATAATTTATCCTTTGTCTAAACGTTTTTTAAAAGCGCCACAAATGATATTAGGACTGTCGATCAATATGGGTGTTTGGATTGTATGGAGTGAATTATCAGGAGAAATATCCTATGTCAAAAACATTATGTTACTGTACGGTCGTGGTTTTTTTTGGACGTTATTGTACGATACCGTGTATGCTTACCAAGACATCGAAGACGATAAAAAAAACAATGTTTTCTCTTTAGCCATCGTTAATGACAAGTATCCTAAAATCTGGTTTTTTTTGTATCATCTGTGTATGTGTGTGTGTGATTGGAATGTGTGGTTATTTTTAATTGGTTTGGTTTTGATTATATTATGGGCGCCACACAGATCACGGTTGATATGCCGTGCCATGATGTGTATGGGTATCTTGTAATGATCATAAACATCGACGCATTCCGGGCCCTTAAAAAATCCCTAGAGCTTTTTTAACGATTTCATTCACCCGGCGAATATCGAAAACCGATTCGGCAAGTTGTCGGCTGTGGTTTCCCATGGTTTGAAGGTCTTCATGAGATGTATTGATCATGGCTTCCATCGCTTTGGTTAGGCTTTGTGTGTCGCGCTGTGGAATGAGGTAGCCGTTGAATTTTTATTTGGTTAACAAACAGCTAAATCCAGATACCAATAAGTCTTCTTTTTCACATACTTGAAATTGCTTATCCATTTTCTTAAGATCAGGAACTATTTCATTAAAAAAATTTGTGCTAATTATATTTGTAACAAAACCACATTCATCAAATAATTTGCACATTTCATTAAAACGAATTCGATTAGTATAAAATCCACTGTTAATCATCCAATCAGATTGCCAAAATTTTTCTGAAAATCTTAAGTTATTTAAATTGCCTCCCAAATGATCTTTTAAATCAACTATATGATAAGATACTCCATCTTTTTTTAAAATTCGGTAGAGTTCTTTAAATGTTTCACGAAATTCTTTTTTCGATACATGCTCTAAAACAGCACATGAAACAATGATATCCACAGAATCATTTGGAATTTTTTTCAAATCTTCCAAGCCTTTTGTAAAGTATTTTACATTAAACATTTCTAAAAAATCATTTCTAGAAGTTATTTGTTTTTTAAAGTCTAATTTTTCTAAGATATCTCTATAGTGGTCAAGATTTTTTTCAGAAAAGTCTCCTACATCACAGAAATAAATAGAACGAGCGCCCATTTTATACAGCGCAGCAGCCCCACCTATGGAATCTCCTGGCCCAAGCTCTAAATATGTAAATTCTTTTTTGTTAGAGAATTTAAGTATTTGATTAAAACCTTCTACTTTTTTTAAAAGTGCATCGACGTTTTCTGTGTCTCCATGCTCACATAATCCAATTTTTTTTAAAAAAGAATAGGGAATATTCATTTTTGAAAAAATATATTTACTATAAAATTTAATATACCAAGGAAATTTTCCTTTAATTTTTCGCACAAAAGTAAACATTTAATAAAATATTTTTTTTTAAATTATACCATAAAGCCCAGAGATGTTTTGATCATTTCGTTCACCCGGCGAATATCGAAAACCGATTCGGCAAGTTCACGACTGAGATCTCCCATACGTTGCAGCTCTTCATGGGGTGTATTAATTATGGCCTCCATTGCTTGCGTGAGGCTATTAGCGTCGCATGGTGAGACGAGGTAGCCATTGACACCGTCTTTGACTAAATTTCGACATCCGGGGATATCTGTTACAATGATGGGGCGTCCCACAGCCAGCGCCTCCATTCCAGCTACAGGAATACCCTCACGATAAAATGTTGGCAATACAAAAACACTGCAATCCTTTAAAAAAGGGAGAGATGAGGGGTGCTCGCCTAGGTATTCGATGCTAGCCTGATCACACATGGAGATAACCTCACGTAAAGGCAAGGCGGATGGATTGGATGAGGGGCCTCCTAAAATTTGAAACCTCACATGCGGGTATTTTTTCTTTAAAACCTTACAAGCCTGTATATACTCAATCAACCCCTTTTCCTTAATGAGCCGAGCAATAAATAAAAAAATGTGTTCTTTGGGAATGGGGGTATACGTAAAAAAGTCAGTGTCTACCCCAGATCCATTTAAAAGAATGGCCTGTGACGGGTTTGCCATATGATTATTAATAAAAAAATCACGATCTGCATCATTTTGAAAAAATACATTGTGATTACGGCGTAACGCAATTTTATAAAGGGTGTTTGTGACAAATGTAATGCATTTATTTTTGAAAGAGTCTGTCGTATACAGGCTTCCCATCCCCGTGATGGTCGAAAACACTCTTGCAGATTTGCAAAAAAATGCCGCTAGCGATCCGTATAACACCGGTTTAATGGCATAGGTCATGATGATATCTGGGCGCTCTTTTTTAATTAATTTGATTAAAGCCTTAACACATTGAAGATCGTTGAATGGGTTCAACCCCGTATTTTGAAATGGAATGGAATAATAAGTTACATCCAATCCCTGGTAATCGGGATGATTTTGATCCACATCAGGGGCCACAATGGCAATTCTATGTCCCTGGTTTAAAAGATCCTTGATAAGGGGAATGCGCAACCTTAAATGACCTAAGGATACGCCCATAAAAAAAATGGTCATTTAATACCGCAAGCACACCAAAATGGTTCATGGTCTGAAAATTTAATATTTTTTAATCCTGCTTGTTGCATCATATGCTCAATTTCTTTTTTTGTGAATCTTTTTTCAAGACGGGTTCCAAAACGATCTAAGGCATCTGTTTTCATACTATAAAAACTTTTATTATGATACGCAGACAAAGGGATATTTGAAATATCCCCCCCTTCTTTTTTAAAAATAAAGATATTTTTGCCAAAGGAAGGTAAATAAATGTTGCAATCCAAAAACAAAAAAATATTTTTAATGAATGAGGAAGTCTAGAAATTAAAAACCTTGGTAGCTCTGTTATTTTATGGATTATTTTAAACCATAGAGGTTTGTGATCAAATTTATAATATAAATACAATAAAAATGGTGCCCCTTCTTTTAATTTTGATACGCACGACTTTAATCCTGATAATGTATCGGGGATATGGTGCAACACACCCAAGCAATAGCCAAAATCTTGACTAGCTTCTTCCAAAGGCATGTCATCGACTGATGCATTCATAAATTCAACATTATTTAAATGCTTTAGAGATTCTTTTGCAACCGCCAATGCTTCTTTTGCAGGATCCACACAATATAACTTTCCACAAAAAGTAGCCATCA
>JBIKYJ010000037.1:0-8958 GCA_044355315.1 Alphaproteobacteria bacterium
TTTGAGCAGCCCCCTTGTCGTTGAATGATCTTTTGAGTGAGATTTTAAATGAATAGTGAGATTGCGAATGCGCTCGGTTAAAATGGCAACTTGAACCTCAATAGATCCTGTATCTTTATCGCTGCGCTTGAAATTTGAAATTAATGATTGCTTTTTTTCTAAAGTAATCGACATCGTTTCCTCCATATTAAACGTACCACCGAGATGTCGCCAAGTGGACGTAAGTCTATCATCATATACATGGTAACCTATTTTTATGTGTATATGAATTTTTTTGACATTGGATGCGTTTAGGTAAAATTATGTTTCTGCCTTATTACAATCTCCCTTATAGAATTAATTAGAAACAACGCCAATTGTTTTTGGCAAAGATACATTTAACTTTATAAGCTCGCTATGTAATTTTTTATTAAAATCACACTCTAACAATTGCAAAGGATCAGGCTTAGATTGTAATAAAGCCAATACATAAGAAGCTGATTCTGAAAATTTTTCAACTCCTAAAATTTGAAGTGGACCATCCAACGATGGCCCGTGAATAGGATTGTTTTTTATATAATCAAAAGCATTATTCAAAGCCTGTTCAACTAAAGAAAAATCTGCATCATGGGCGATAGCAAATGTGACTTTTGAAATGCAATTAGTTCTTGAATAATTAATCACATCCTTGATATCGGAAAAAGGGATTGTTTGAATTTCTCCAGTTGGATGTTGCAAATAAATGCATCGTAGTAAAATTTTTTCTACTGTTCCTTGAGATTCGCCAATTTTAACGTATTCTCCAATGCCTAAATTTCCTTCCAATAAAATAATCACACTATTGATGCAATCCTTTATAAATCCTTGAGATGCAATACTAAGTCCAAATGATAAAATACCTAATATATAGGTGATTGATGTCGTGTTGACGTGGAACTCCCCTAGAACCATGACAACAAATACAAAGCTTAATAATGTTTTAATAATTGATTGGATCAGTGGTGAAATTGTTTCAAAGATAGGCTCCATTTTAAATTCAAGATTAATTGTTTTTTTCTTACTGACGTGTTTTTTTATAGCACGGTCAACCACAAAATTTAAAAATAAAAATAAGCAAAATAACAAAACAGCAATGCCTAAAATTTTAATGATTTTCGTGGCACTCACAAATAAAAGGTTTGACATTTTTTTAGGGTTTAAAAAATCATTCACTGACTGAACTGACTTTTTATCGTTTTTTTTTATCTGCGAGTCTAATAGGTTGTCATCTTGAGCAACGTGCCCCATGGCAAATAAGTTACTATCTTCAACACCAAAGATGAGACAAGGTATTAATAAAAAAAATATCAGTGATTTTAGTAAAAATAAAAAATGCATAACGCAGGATTATTACGTATTTTATTTAAAATGACACTAAAATTATTAAAAAATTGTTAATTTTGGTGGGCCCGGTAGGACTCGAACCTACGACAACGCCGTTATGAGCGGCGGGTTCTAACCAACTGAACTACAGGCCCAAAAAATTCCCACTAATGAACTAACGGGAATAGAATTCGATGACTAAATGTGGACTCATCATCACAGGATAAGGCACGTCTTCTAATTGTGGAACACGCAAAAAAGAACCTGATTTTTGATCTGGGTCAAATGATATATACCCTGGAACCTCACGCTCTGATGAAGCAATCGCAGCTAATACATTAGGATTGTCTTTCATTGAATCAGACAGACCCACAACATCTCCTTCTTTTAATAAGTATGACGCAATGTTAACCCGATGTCCATTCACTAAAATATGACCATGATTGACAATTTGACGTGCAGCAAAAACAGTGGAAACCAACTTCATACGATACACAACCGCATCTAATCTTCTCTCTAATAAACCAATTAGGTTTTGAGATGTATCACCCCGTTTGCGAGCAGCTTCTTCGTAAAAACGCCTAAACTGTTTTTCTGTCATATTTCCATAGTAACCCTTCAACATTTGCTTGGCGCGTAACTGAACACCATAGTCAGAAAGCTTTGATTTTTTTTGACCATGCTGACCTGGGCCGTAGTTTCTGTTATTCAAAGGGCTTTTTGAACGCCCCCATAAATTAACACCCAATCGACGATCAATTTTATACTTAGCATTAATTCGCTTTGTCATTAACGATATTTTAAAGAAACCTTTATATTAAAATTACTTTTTTGACACAAAAAAGTCAAATTTCAAAAAGTATCAGTCATTTTTATTAAAATTAAATATTTTTACTGAACTTCTGAGTTTATAGGAGAAAATTGGATGATTAATGGATCCTGCCTTGAAAATCACTTTTTAAATTTTTTCCTTCCTTAATCCTTTTTAAAGATCAAGGAAGGAATTTTGTCAAAGAATACACCTATTTTTTTTCAGGCATTCTCTCACCAGATGAAACCTTAACTTATTTTGTATGCTTTAAGAGATTCATTCCATTTACAAAATTTAATCTCTAATTTTACGTTTGACACTTTGTCACTTACATTATGATATAAAAAATTACTTACATGTTCAGAGTTCGTGTGATCTTTTATATTGATTTCACATGTTGGATTTCTTTTAGCCCATTCACTAAAAGATTCCACAAAATGATGAGTCGTCACATCACAAATGCAATCAGCTCCTAGGAGTTCGTCCTCATTTAGAGTTATAGTCAATTCATCATGATGAGGTCCTTCACAAGCAGCAATGTAGTCACGACCCTCATTAAGGTTAGGATTTCGATATTCCCCCGTTAGCACATTCTCTGAAGTCAAATTAATAAATAAACCTCTAAATGGAGCATTTACACATCCAATTACCATTGAAACCTCATTATCTTTTTTATAAAAATCTAGAAATTTATGAAGTATTTCTTTAGAATCTCTCGATATGACTTTAATACCATATGGTTCAAGATGGTTTTCTTCTTTATCCTTGAGAAAATTTCTGACAAAAGAAATTTGATGTTTAATTGTATTGAGATACATCCTTATAGGATTCATTTCGAATTTTTCTACGTTACTTTTGAATACATTCCATTTTTTATCTTTAGAAGCATCCGCAACGCCCTGATAAAGCTGCCTCAGTAATTCATTTTTTTTCCCGATTGAGCCCCATGGCGAACTTTGACCTTTAGCCACCTTTCCTTCATCACTCACATAGTTTTCTACATAGTTTTTTAATTGCTCGATATCTATTGGGTAGAAGCCCTGAGGTGATAAAAAATATCTGTGTTTATGTATAAAATTATCAATCGGGGGTAATTTTCTGAACATTTTATCTTTATCTTCTTCTGTCATCTGTCCTAGAAGAAGTTTTTCATCGACAATTTTAAATAGTATATTTTCATCCAATGATGTAAACATTCATCTATTCAAGGAATGATTACTGTCAAACTGTTGCGACAGACTTTCCATATTACTTTCCATACTATATATTCCAGATATTGCCAATAAGGCAAGGTAATATTTTTTAAACATATTTATGAATCCTTTTTTAAATATTAATAAAATTATTTTAAAATAACATACAAACAAAGAACTGTGCATTTTTACTGTGCTGTTGCATTATCTGTACATAAGTTATTTTATTTTATTTGTGTGGAATTTTGCAACAACTTTAGATGCATTCTTTATGTAAAATATATTAAGTCTATTTTTTGAATAGATATTTCATTGCATCATTAAACATGCCTAACATCATCACACCAACAACGACTGCAACACCGGTATAAAGCAAAGCTATTTTTATTTTTTCTGGCAAAGGACGCCTGATCACCCATTCAATTCCGTTAATCATAATTTGACCACCATCTAACATCGGAACAGGAAGTAAATTAAATACACCTAAATTAATGGAAAAAATAGCCATAAATTGCAAAAAGACCCATAACCCTTGAGAAAAAGTTTGCCCTGCTACATCGGCAATGGTAAACATGCTACCAATTTGTTTACGGTTTTCTTTGTTCATAAATATTTTTGGCAAATCACTAAGCATTTTTTTTGTATGATTCGCAACCAGCTCCAAAGATAATCCTAATGAACGAAGAGGATTGACTTTTTTAAAGTCTAAATCTTTCGAGCTTACACCTAAAACGTCTATATTTACTTTTTGACCATTGACATTTTTAAAAAATTCAATTGGAAGTGTTAAAACTTCACCATTTCTTTTAATCACCATATCAAATGTTTGTCCTTTTAACGATGGTAATACCCTTTGTAAATCACGAAAATCTTTAATATCTATTTCATTAATAGATTGAATTTGGTCATTGTCTCTTAAACCTTGGGCGTAAGCAATGCTGTTAGGATCAACATGACCGATTGTGGATGATAAAATTGGTAAACCTTTAAAAACCAAAATAATATAAAAAATGACGGCCGCTAAAATTAAATTTGCAAGAGGCCCCGCTAATGCGACTTTAATTTTGTCTTTAGGATGTTTACTATCCAATGTTTTCTGTTTATCTTGTTCACTAAGAGATTGGATAATTGATGGATCTGCCTTTGAACTGGATATGTCTGCATCTCCTAACATTTTGACGTACCCTCCTAAAGGCACAAGACTGATTCTCCAACGTGTTCCCTTAGTATCAGTCCACCCGAATAATTCTTTGCCGAAACCAATTGAAAATACATTCACATGAACACCACATCGTCTTGCCATCCAGAAATGACCCAATTCGTGAAAAAAAACCAACACACCCAAAACAATTAAAAATGCGCATACTGTAACAATCATTATTTAAATATCAAAAAAGTATTTATTATCATAATACATTGAAATAGAAAATCTTGCTATTTCCAGTATGAGCATGACATTATACGAAATTTTAAAATTTTTGAATTTTATATTATCATTAAAAATATGGATATAAAAAATAAATAGCATGGCTGTTCCAAAGAAAAAAACGTCAAAGTCACGTCGTGATATGCGCAGATCTCATCACAAGCTGTCTGCAATCCAAGTGTCAGAGTGCTCAAATTGTGGATCTTATAAATTACCTCACCACCTGTGCGACAGTTGTGGTCATTACAATGGTCGTTTGATTGTTGCTCAAAAAAATAAATCTGAGGATGATCAACAAGAGGCTTATGGCAACTTATAAAATTGCTATTGATGGCATGGGGGGAGATCACGCTCCTCATGTTGTCATCAAAGGAATTGAGTATTTTTTAAATGCAAATGACCATAAAGACAAAGTTCATTTTTTTGTTTTTGGTCAAGAAAAAGAATTAAGATTTTTAATTGATCAAACCCGTTATCTTAAAAAGTGTTGTGAGATTGTTCATTGTGATCAGGTAGTTGAAAACCATACAAAACCTTTAAACGCATTACGTTCCTTTCGATGCTCAAGCATGGCGCTTGCCGTCAAAGCAGTTCAAGACGACGATGCAGATGCTGTTATTTCTTCTGGAAATACCGGAGCTTATATGGCATTTTCAAAAGTAATTTTAAAAACATTTCCATTTATTGATCGCCCTGCAATTCCAGCTGTTATTCCAAGCGTGAAAGGGTTTACAGTCATGCTAGATTTAGGAGCTAATGTTGAGTGCAGCTCTCAAAATTTGGTTCAATTTTCCGTTTTAGGGCACATTTATGCCCAAGAATATTTGAAATCCGAGCACCCTCGTATTGGTTTATTAAACATTGGCGTTGAAGATATCAAAGGACATGCTATTTTACAGGAAACTGCTGATTTTCTGTCCACAATAGGGGGACTGAACTATATTGGTTTTGTAGAAGGAAATGACATTACGAATGGTCAAGTTGATGTGGTCGTAACGGACGGCTTTACAGGAAACGTTGCTCTTAAATCTATTGAAGGAACTGCCCATTTGATTACTCATTTTATGAAAGAATCGGTTTTGTCCTCATGGAGGGGAAAGATTGGTTATATGATTGCAAAGCCTGCTTTCGATCATTTTAAACAAAAATCTAACCCAAGTCTTTATAATGGAGCTATTTTTTTGGGTCTTAAAAAAATAGCTGTTAAAAGTCATGGAGGATCTAATGAGATTGGATTTGCATCGGCTGTTCGTGTCACTGTCGATATGCTTAAAAGACATCTAACCCAAAAAATTGAAGAGTGCGAGTATTTCAAAGATCTTACTTTTTAAAAGTATAATTAATATACAATGATAATGAGTCTTAATCCAATTGATTATCATTTAAAAAATTATTTTTTCTTAAAGTCTGTGAAAGATTTTTTACACTTTTTAAAGATGAGTACCACCAATTTTTTTCATTTTCATCTAACACAGGTTCATGAATTTTTTCAATTCCAGCCTTTCCTAAGGTAGCACACACCCCCATATATATATTTTCATTGTCTAAATAACATGAAACTGGTAATATTTTCTTTTGATCATATATGATTGCTTTGAGCATAACCATAACTGATTGTGCTGGGGCAAAGTAAGTTGCAGATGTCTTAAGTAGATTAACGATTTCGCCACCACCATTACGTGTCCTTTCTACAAGTTTATTTAAAGACTGATCACTATTTAAAAAATCTGTGCAAGGATGACCTTGGATTGTTGTTTGACTCAGCACAGGAACCATTGTGTCACCATGCCCACCTAAAACTTGGCAAACAATATCCTTTGGATGAGTTTTTGTTTCAAGTGACATGAAATAACGCATACGTGCAGAATCCAACACCCCTGCCATTCCCATAACGCGGTGATACGGACATTCTGTTTGATACTGCATGAGTAACGTCATGGTATCCACGGGATTTGTAACCACACAGATAATAGCATCAGGAGCAGATTTTTTAATAGCTCGAGCTATTGAATCAATAACTTTAGCATTTTCCAGTAATAAATCATCTCGACTCATGCCAGGACGCCGTGCTTTTCCTCCTGCCACAACAACAATATCTGTGTTATCCAAAGCCTCTTCTAGTGTTTTGGGAGCAGACAAATTGGGAAGTCGATTGGTTAGCATATGACTTTGCATAATATCCAATGACTTTCCTAAAGCAATATCAGGATCAATGTCATACAAAGATACAAATATATTATCTAGATTAGTTAACAGATATGCTAAATGGCCCCCAACTTGGCCTGCGCCAATCACACTAATTTTCATAGAAATTTTTAAGATGCTGCTTGTGATTGCTTCAATCGTTCTTGAGCTTTTTTCTTTAAAGGAGCCGTTGGTTTTTGTTCTGGCATAGGTATGATTTGAGCTTTACCCAAAAACAAAGCAACTCTGTCAGTTGGTTTTGCGCCCACACCTAACCAATATTGAGCACGCTCGGTATTAATCACAACCCGGTCTTTATTATCATGCGACAACAAAGGATTATATGACCCAATACGCTCTACAAAACGGCCATCTCTTGGTGATGTTGATTCACTTACAACAATTCGATAAAAAGGGCGTTTTTTGGCCCCGCCTCTTGCTAAACGAATTTTTAATGCCATGGTTTTTTTTTGTTTTTCACTTATCCATAATGGTGACTATTTTCATTAAAAATGTCAAATTTTTGAAAAATTGCTTATGAGTTATGACTAAAAGTTGGGACTTAAGAAAATTCCCAACTTTTCTATCTGTAGATGCTTTCTTTTTCTGCCACCTGAAAGACTATAGTCTAGTTGATAGAAGAAAAAATCCTTAACTAAGCATGGCCACATTCATGGATATTGGAATGGCTATTTAATCCAATATATTCTAGTGATTTTCGCCACATTTGAGGGATGGGATGATCAAAAATCAGGTACCCATCGGCTTCACATAATGTCCATTGGTTCTCAATAATTGCATTTTCTAAATGCTGATGACTCCATTGATGGCATCCTAAACAAATAATAAAATTTGATGGACCCCTTTGATGGTGAATATCATCCAAAATACCGATATGAGATGACAGATGAATGGATTCATTAATCACCTGAGTCAGTGGCGTTTGATAATCTGATGAATGAACAACTAACCCTTTTTCAATATTATCGGGTCCACCACAATGTATTTTTTGATGGCAAAACGAATGAAACACAGAAGGAAAATCAAGGTGTTTCTCTAAATCTCTTAAATAAAAATTAGGAAATGCTTTGTTAATTGTAATCCCAATAATTCCTTCAATATCATGAACACAAACCAATACAACCTCATCCACTCTTTTATGCGCATTCTTTAACGACGGTGTTGATAATAACATTTTTCCTTTAAAAAAACCATCATTGGTACGACTGGATAGACGTATTTTTAAAAAATGATCTTTTGGATATAAATTTGAATATATACCATTCATTGTAAAATACTTTTTTTCAATTCTATGAATGATATTATCTTTAAAAAGTTAATTTTGTATGAATAAATTAGTTCATGACATTTTGAGACTGGTTTGCGATTGTGAACAACAGGGGTAAAATAATTAATTATCAAATTGATTTGAAAAAAATGTTATTTGTCTTTTAGCATATTGACGCGTTTTTTGATTTATCATCTCAATCATCTCATCAAAAGATACTTCTTTTTTTAAAAAAGAACAGATCTCTTTGAATCCAATCACATGATTAAAAACATGATTAAAACTAGGTTCATCTTTTAAAAAATTCATGACCTCTTGAATAGCTCCGCCATTGAACATACAATGTGTTCGGTGTTTAATATAATTGTGCAGATCAACCCGAGTTGGGTTTAAAAAAATGACACGATCAACGATTAAAGGTGGATATAATAATTCTTTAAAAAATGTATGTAAAGGCCTTGACGTTTCTATTATAACCTCTAATAAACGTATTAATCTTTTTTGATTAAGAGGATGTAAGTCTTTGACTCCAACAGGATCTTTTTCATAGACATAATTATAAAAATCTTCGGGAGACAAATGATTGGATAAAAAATAAGCTTGTTGCCTTACGTCTTTGGATATTTTTGGGACTGCTGATAATCCTTGAAGCAAAGCCTTAATGTAAAAACCTGTCCCACCCACAATATATATGGGTTTTTGAAGAGTTGGAATA
>JBIKYJ010000038.1:0-8484 GCA_044355315.1 Alphaproteobacteria bacterium
AATTGAGCTTTAGTTTTGCGTATTGCTCATATTCTCTAAAAGACTCAAAACCACATAATTGTGAGCATAGAATAATCAAAAAAATTTCAGCTAATGTATGATCTAATTTCCAGGATCCTCTTACATCTTCAATAGCATTTAACTGATCAACTAGTGTTTTAATAATTGTGTCATGGACTGTTAAATCCATTTATATCTGAAATATTAATTTTCCCTTCTCAAATTATGCTAAATTTTACAAAAATTTTAATGAGACACCCCTGTACAGGAGCCGCAAATGACTTGTATTCTTTGATATATTTCATTATATTAGACTTCCTGCAAAACATTATTTTTGGTAATATAAAAAAAGTTTTTAAAAGATGGAAAAGATTGAAGGGTTATCAGATGTAGAATTTAGAAGATTAACTGGAGTGAAAAAAGAAACATTTAAAAAGATGTTAGAAATTCTTGCACAATTCGAAATTGAGAAAAAGAAATTAAGTGGTAGACCAAGTAAACTCCCATTAGAACAGCGATGACTCATGACACTTGAATATCTAAGAGAATACCGAACATATTTTCACGTGGGGACTAATTATGGAGTATGTGAAACCACATGTATGCGTATTGTAAAGCGTGTGGAAGATATTCTGATCAAGAGCAGAGTATTTTCTTTGCCTGGGAAAAAAGCTTTAGATGATCCTGATGAAAATTTTGAGGTTGTGATGATTGATGCAACATAAACTCCTATTGAGCGTCCCAAAAAAAATATTATTCTGGAAAAAAGAAAAGACATACGATAAAAACACAAGTTGTTGTTGATAAAAAAACGAGAAAAGTGATTGCTGTTGATTTTTCAGTTGGCAAAACTCACAATTTTAATTTGTTCAAAAAATCAAAATTACTGCTGAGCAAATTCACAAAAATAGTGACAGAATAGGAATCGCCGCAAAAGATTTGGCCTTAGATTTAATTGCGGGTATTTGTCATTTTGAATTGGCTCTTTGATGTTTTACAGGAAGTCTAATAAGTAGACCTCTAATTCGGACAACCTTAATGCAATCGACTATAGTACGCTCATGATTATATAAAATATAATAAAAAAACTTAAACAACTATCCATACGATCAAAAATCCCACCATGACCTGGAATAAGAGCACTAGTATCTTTGACTCCTAAACGACGTTTAATCCATGACTCCATTAAATCACCAAGATGACCAATTATTAATAACAAACTGATCATCCACATAGAATAATTTAGATTTAATTGGTACGATAACATGGTGGATGCTAAAACTCCAACACCAATCCCAACCAAAAGGCCTGAGAGGGTTTTATTTGGACTGATAAATGGTGCGAGTTTAGGACCTTTGAAAAATCTACCACCAAAGTAGGCCGCAGAATCACTGATCCATATTGATACAAAAGCCCACAAAGCAGCATTAAAACCACCCGCACGTCGAACCTCGTAAAATGCATAACATCCCATCATTATGTAAAGACTGACAAAAATTAAATACAAGGGATGATCGCATATTTTAAAAAATTCTATCACCATACCAACCGCCATACATATCGTTAAAACTGCCCAAGCCTTAGGATAATATAAACAGATGACAAATAATGGAATTAATATGGTTGCTGATATAATTCTTTGTGTTGTTGCATTCATGATTGTTCTGCCAATGCAGAAATTGTTTTTGCTACCAACTGAATATCATGGCTAATTAATTGGCGAGATTGATCCATTTCATGAATAATTCGAGATAAGGCGTTCTCTAAATTTGCACTTCTCAATGATTCTTGTGATAGCCTTGCAATATCTTTGACTAAATCTTGCAAATCCAAATGGCTTTTGGCAATTTTTTTCAAAATATCTTGGTTTTGGTGAAAAGTTTCCGAAAAACTATCAACGTATTGTTGCAGTTTGTCTAAGGTTTTTACAAGTTGCATTCTTTGTTCTTCTGTTTGCCTTAAACTGACAAGTATTTGAGAAATTTGATGTGCATTCATTTCCAAAAGACTGCTGATATAAGCAAGGCCACTGGTTTTCATCAAGGGCCGTATAGGGATATCATCTTCTAAATAAGCCACAAATTTTTGAATAGCCAAAGCGTTTTGGAAATCCAAAAATCCCAAAACAAGCGAACCAATCAATCCAAACATGGTTGAACTAAAAGCAATCCCCATTCCATGGAGTGGAGAGAGCAAGCCATCTTTTAAATTTTGAAACGCATCTGAAATATTTTGATCGAAAAGACTGGCTTGACTAACCACCTCTGTAATGGTTGTGATTGTGTGAGATAAACCAAAAAACGTCCCTAGTAATCCTAAAAAAATCAACAACCCAATTAAATAACGACTGGTATCCCTCATGTCTTGTAGTCGTTCTGCGACGGTTGGGATAATCATATGAGAAGGTAGAGTTGGCTGGGGTTGAAAAAAATCGTAAAAAGGCCTTAAAAAATAAGATAAGTTTTCAGGATTTTCAGTGTTATTTTTTAAACGTTGGAAAAAAATTTTATTTTTAATCAAACGATAATGATTGAAAAAAGTCCAACCAGTACCAAAAGACACAATACACACGATAAACAAGTTTAAATATATATTGTGTAAAAATGCATCTTTTAAATGACTATGATAATAAAAAACAGATGCAAATATTGTTATAACAAAAACAATCATACGTGCAAAAGAATGGTACAACATATCAAAAACTTTAATCCTTCCATTATTTTTTTTATCATAAAATAGCCACATAATGAAATTTTGATATTTTTTACTCATCTTGTCATAATGCAGTCAACTATAATTGGGATAACAACATCCTATTCCGAAGATTTTGTATACTTTTTCAAAATCATTTCTACGATATTTACAGCAACCATTCCAAAATGTTTTTGTAAATCTTCATATGGGGCAGACAAACCAAATTCTTTCACACATACAATCATACCCCGAGCTCCACAAAGATATTGATACCAACACATATCTGAACCAGCTTCAATAAATACACGAAACCCTGATCCCAAAACTTTGCACTGGTAATCTTGAGGTTGTTCGTTAAATAACTCAAAACAAGGTATGGAAGATATATTGGCATGAATACCAAAAATCTCTAAGTGTTTTTGGACGTCTTTGGCAACCGCAATTTCTGTTCCGGTCGCAATTAAAGTGAGGTCTACATCAGGACGTTCGTCTAATATATATCCACCAAATTTCGATAAATTCAGCAAGCAATTTTTCCTGATCACAGGGGTTTTTTGTCTACTTAAAATTAAAGCCGTTGGCTGATGGCGCTCTTCGATGGCAATTTCTAAACACTCGGCGACTTCTATCCCATCGCAAGGACGCATGACAAGTAAGTTGGGAATGGCTCTCAATGCTGTTAAATGCTCAACTGGTTGATGGGTCGGACCGTCCTCCCCAAGACCAATAGAATCATGAGTGAATACATAAATAACCCCCTGTTTCATCAAAGCACTTAAGCGTAAGGATGGTTTTAAATAATCACTAAAGACTAAAAAAGTCCCTCCATAGGGAATCAAACCTCCATGCAAACTCATCCCATTCATGATTGCCCCCATGGCATGTTCACGAATACCATAATGGATATAATGACCTTGAGGAAATGACACAGAATGACTGCATTTTGTATTATTAGATGGCGTAAGATCTGATGATCCCCCAATTAAACTTGAAATATGAGGTCCCACCACCTCTAATGTTTGCCCAAACCATTCTCGGGTAGAATGGGGATGGACGTGAATGCATTCATTTTTGAATTTTTGAAGAGCTCTCTTATACAAGCCAATTTGAGGTTTGACAGGGGAACTTTTGTGATAAACATCTGAAAATCGTTTTCCGCACTCACGCCATTTATCCAAAATAATATCTGGGATTTCAAAAGATTTATAGGGCCATTGTAAATCAATACGTGCACGCTCTAAGGTGACCGTACCAAGAGGAGAACCATGAGAAGCAGCCGTATTTTCTTTGCTTGTACCAAAACCAATTTTTGTATGACAGGATAAAAATACAGGACAGTCTAATTGATATGCTTCATTTAATTTAAATTCAATATCTTCAAAATCATGACCATCTAAAGACAACGTTTTAAATCCATAGGATTCAAAACGTTTAATGGTATGATCACTGGACGCCAATGATAATGGTCCATCGATTGTAATATGATTATTATCATGAATCACAATAAAGTCTTTGAATTGGTGATGTCCAGCAAAAGAACATGCCTCATGAGAAATCCCCTCCATCAAATCGCCATCACTGACAAGAACACAAATTTTATGTGTCATCTTTTTTAAATCACGGGCCACCGCCATCCCAACGGCCGTAGCTAACCCTTGACCAAGGGGACCCGTCGTTGTTTCAATACCTAATAACAAACCATATTCGGGGTGGCCTGCTGTTTTGCTGTGAAGTTTTCTAAAGCTTTTCAAATCATCAATATCAATATCAGGATAGCCCAGTAAATAAAATAAACTGTACAACATGGCGCTGCCGTGTCCGGCCGATAAGATAAAGCGATCTCTATCTGACCATAAAGGATCTGGAGCATGAAATTTTAAAAACTTTGTCCATAGAACTGCCATAACATCCGCCATGCCTGAGGGTAACCCTGGATGACCTGAGCCAGCTTTTTCAACCATATCAAAACTTAAAAAACGTATGGCATTTGCTAAATTTTTAAAATACATTCGATTAAAACCCTAGTAATTTTTTTAAACGATGCAGCCAACTCTGGGATTGCGATTTATCTTTTTTTTTATCAGTTTTTGCTGGAGCACTGGATTGTTGAACTGCCCAAGCATATCGCATAGAATCCAATCCTACATTTTTTGTAATAGGTGGAAAGGCAATTTTCTGACTGTAGTAAGCCATTCTAAATTCATTATCATAAGACAATGGAATTTGCAGATATTGATACATAAGGTATCTGTCTAATGCATGGATATAGGTGGTCAAATCATCGTAGTTTTGGGCAGACGGAACATGTTTTGCCGATTCTTCCGCAACGGCATCTTTGAGGCCCATATAATTGCTGCTGCCTTTCATATCTGCAGATGCCCTTGAGAAATAATAGATTTGTTCATTTCCAGGAGACAAGCTATTTAACCATGTATGAATAATCATATCAAAATCCCGTTCGACCACACGCGTTTCATATTGATTTTGATCAATCAGTGTGACTTTTAAATCAATACCAATTTTTTTAAGAGATTGTCTGTAAAAAAGACAAATTTTTGTAAAACGGGGATCTTTGATCATTAATTCAATTGAAAAAATAGAGCCATCTTTTTGGTATAAAACCCCATTATTGAAAACGCATCCGGCTTCTTTTAATAATTTTGCTGCTTCTGTTAAATTATTTTTGTGATCTTTAGGAATAGAAAATGAACCAGACTTCATATTGGCCCAAATGGTTGGATCAATATAGCATTTATTTTTGTCAAGGATCTTCGACTCTTTTAAAGACATGGGGCCTGTATGGGCCAAAGATGTATTTTCAAATAAACTGAAAGGTTGTTTCATTCGACCTTTAAAAATAACGCGGTTCATACCATCAAAATCAAATGCTAAACATAAAGCTTTTCGTACTTTGATGTTATGAAAAATTTTTTTGTTCATATTCATAATAATGGTTTTGACGGC
Source organism: Alphaproteobacteria bacterium (assembly GCA_044355315.1). Taxonomy (GTDB): domain Bacteria; phylum Pseudomonadota; class Alphaproteobacteria; order JALRGP01; family JALRGP01; genus JALRGP01. The sequence goes on from JBIKYJ010000038.1 coordinate 5,659, forward strand.
AACGGGACGCTGATGTTCCATATTAACTTTAACCAAAGATGAATTGTTTTGGGGATACGATTCTTCCCAACGCATCGGATCCGTTTCAAATATCATATCAATATCGTTATTAATTAAGGCTTGCAGCTCAGTAATCGGATTTTTAAAGTAGGTGATATCTATGACATCAAAATTATTTTGACCTTGGTTACATTCTAAATCCTGTGCCCAATAATTTTTAACACGATGATAAACAATTTTTTGACCCAAATTGATAGATCCAACTTTATAAGGACCACTACCAATTAAACTGTTTTGATAGGCATTCATAAAATCAATATCTTTGGTATATTTTTCTGAAAGAGGGCGTAGTAAACATAATACAAGTGGTAATTCCGGATCAAAAACACCATCTCCTCGTTTTGACAATGTGAGTTTTAATATCTTGTCATTAATAATCTCAAATTTTTCAATTGAACCATAAAACTGTTTATAACGAGGTAAACCCTCATCTCTTAATTTTTCAAATGTGAACTGAACGTCTTTTGCAGTAATGGGATCACCATTATGAAAAATCGCCTTTGGATTGATAAAAAACGTAACACTTGAAAAATCTTTTGCAATATCAACCTTTTCGCAAATCATCGGATAAAGAGAAAATGGTTCTTTGGGGCTTCGATACATCAGTGAATCAAAGCACATGGTCATCAAACCATAAGGAGATGCTCCAAGGACACTATGAGGATTGAGTGTGGAAAATGTACCAACAGCACTTAAACGTAAAGAACCACCTTTGGGAGCATTCTTATTAACATAATTCATCAAAGATTTTTGATCATTTTTAAATCTTGATACGTAAGATGTTGGTGTACAATTAATATAAAAAATAACGGACACGCAACTTAATAATTTAAATAACATATTGAAATATCATGACAAACATCCTCTTACGAAATTCTAACACATGATATTTCAAAATGTTATAAAGTTCCCATGAATTATGATATCTGATATAGATTTTCAAAAGCCCCCCCTTAGACAACCACATTTAAGGGGAGAGTATTTTTGAGAGAGGGCATTTTTAAATGTCTATGGACTTTTACTTTTTCAAAAGATCTGTGAGTCTTATCTTTTCTGTCATCTGACTATAACCTAATGAATCTAATCCAGACAAAACCTTAGGTTTTTTTCTATTTTTTTGCCAGCCATATTTTTTTCTTTTACTCCTGATATGTCATGTTACTTAAAAATTCCTCATTATCTTTTTCACTGGAATCAATGAAATTTTTAAGAAGTTTTTTTATACTGCTATCCTCAACCATAACTGTTATTTCTTTCATTAGATCAACTTAGATTTTAATTAAATGGAGAGCGGAGCTACAGCGCTATGTGAGGGCGCGCTCCGCTCTCTCGTAAAAGTCCCTTGTGCGAGCATTTTCTACAGTAATAATTTTACGTGCTAAAGCCATAATGATGACGGATGTTTTTTTAGTAGCTTCTGTTAATTTTTTCTGAAATTCGGTCAATATTCCATTCTTGCATCTTTTGGCTCCCATACTGGCCATAAATAATATTTTTCTCATAAGACCTCGTCCAGATCCTCTGACTGTACGGTGCCCTCGGTGTTTTCCGCTGTCTCTTGGGTGAGAGGCCCAACACCTGCAAGAGACGCTACCTCACGTCTTGCACAGTGTCCAAGTTCAGGAAGGAAAGCCATGAGATTCCAAGATGTCACTTTGTCATTAATTGCCTAAATTCTTCATTTTTTTCATCAAAAATGTTGTAAATCTTGAGATCTAAATGACGTTCTTTAGCATATCTTACAAGACCTTGAGCATCAAAATTATCTGTTTTAATTTTGATGTGTAAAGAATTTAAAAATTGTCGTGCTTTAAAACTATTGACACGGTGGATTTTAAAATTATTTTTGATCATAAATAAAAAAAAATTGCCGTTCGTAGCCGCCTGTACTCTCAACTGCTGCCAAAGAATTCTCAAGAATATTTTTGTAGAATTCTTTAAACTTAGCAAAACCCTCAGGTGTATTAGTAAATGTTTTGCATTCTTTTTACTCATAAACATTGAATACAAAACTATCTTTTGCCATATCAATACCGATATAATTTGTATAGGAAGCTATTCGTATTCTCCTTAACTTTCAATTGTAAACGGGCGTATGAGCTCCACCAACTTAACAAGTTGTTTAGGAGAGCCTTAAAAGACCTTGAATCCATAATCTAGACGGTTGTTTCAAACCCACTTCCTGACGGTCGCAAGATCTTGTTGGCTTCCCTTCTATCCTCAGTATATCAATTTAAAATCTTATAACTTCCTTGCAAATGCTGCCTTAAACCTGATTCCTATACCAAAACTTTGGGCTTACCGTCATAGGGTCGGGTGGTAAGGCGCTATTGGTTTTAATATTCAAAAAGAATTATTAGATGCGGTGTCCCAATGGATTCCAGAGGGCACAGATGTAACGTTATTAGCAGACCGTTTTTATGGCACATCGGCCCTGGTTTCCTGGTGCAAAGATCATGGGTGGGATTATTTAATCAGGCTCAAAGGGAATTTGATTTTTCAGCATGCTGGAGGAGAAATCACCCCAACAGATGCCCATCAACTCAAGCTCAGCGAGCTCAAAGAAGCCACATTTAACAACACGAATATCAAGACACATATCGGAATTTTAAAGGAAGAAGGACACCCTGAACCTTGGTTCATTGCGATGAGTGCAGATCCTTCCAAAGAGACAGTTTTGAGTTACGGACAAAGATGGGGAATCGAAGCCATGTTTTGCGACTTTAAATCCAAAGGGTTTGGGATCACCAGCACTCACTTAACAGA
>JBIKYJ010000051.1:0-6578 GCA_044355315.1 Alphaproteobacteria bacterium
AATGTGACTAAATCAGAACTCCATGGAATGACATCAATACGTTCTCCTTTTAATTCAGATGTCATAATTTGAACACGGCTACCACGAATGCCTACACATGCGGTAATTAAATCCAATGTTTTATCTCGGCTATAAACTGCCACTTTGGCTCTACTTCCTGGATCCCTTGCTACGGCCTTTATTTCAATCAGACCATCGTAAACCTCAGGAATTTCACTATAAAACATTTTGGATACTAACATAGAGTGAGTCCTTGACAAAGACACAAGAGGACCTGTTCCTTCGATTTTCAATCCGGTAACGACAGCTTTGAAACGATCCCCAACACGAAATGTTTCTTTCGCGATCATATCCTCCTTTCTTAAAATACCTTCGGCCCGTCCAACATCCGCAATAATGTTTCCAAATTCAACACGTTTAACGGTCAAACTAAACATATCACCAATACGATCTTTGTATTCCTCAAATTGTTTGTGACGTTCAATTTCTCGAATACGCTCCGTTAAATGAGATCTCATGGTGGCGGCGGCTGTGCGGTCAAACTCAATATTTGGTAAAATTTCTTGAATATCTTGTTCTATTTCTGCTTGAGGAGTGATTTTTTTTGCCTCATCGATGTGAATTTCTAAAAAAGGATTACTCACCTCATTAACAACTTTGACAGATCTTTTCAATATAATGTTTCCAACTTTACGATCAATAATAGTTTGCAACAATGTTTTTTCACCATATTTTTCTTTTGCTAGAATTAAAATTGATTCTTCAATTGTTTTAAAAATATCCTCTGTATCAAGATCTTTTTCTTTTGCAACTGCATCAACAACGTAAAGTAATTCTTGTGGATTCATTTCACACCTTTCATTTAAAATTTAAAAACTGGGTCTAAATGGCACGATTGTATCGATGCCAATGGGATAGTTGTATCTATTTTTTGATCTGTAAATTGTATGACAATATTATGATCTTTAAAATCTTTCAATACCCCTTTTAAAATTTTTTTTCCATTAATCATTTCGAAAGTTTTAATAACAATACTTGATCCAATGAAACGTTCATAATCTTTTGATTTGACCAAAGGGCGATCAAGACCGCAAGAAGAAATTTCTAACTTATACGAATCAGAAATCGTCATTTCCATATCTAAAATGGTACTCACCAGCCTGGAAACTTTTGCACAATCATCCAGAGTCACCGATTGACCATCTAATTTATCAATCATAATCTGAAGCGTCTTCTTTTGCCCCCCCATATATTGAATACGGACAATACCATAACCTTCATTTGTTAGTGGAGACTCAATTTTTTTTTCTATGGTTTGGCAAAAAGTCAAACAAACACTCTTTTAGACCCTTATTCATCATTATAGGTCTTTTCTGTTGTCTTTCAATATTTTGTATAAGTTGTCAGCATTTTTTATTTGAGACAAAAGAATTTATAGATGATGCAATTAAATTTAAACAATGATAATTAGTGAGATATGTTCGTCTTGATTTGTATAACATATGAACTTATGTACTTTGTTATGCTAATTTAAATTAAGTTGTTATGTGCCAAGATTTTATGTCAAAAATTGTTTTTGTCTACCCCGGGCAAGGGTCACAAAGCGTCAAAATGGGTGAGGATATTTACCATAACATTCCTGAGTCTAAGTATATATTGGATGAGCTTAGCGATATGATCCATCAAGATTTAAAAAATTTAATATGTCACGCACCTGAAGACGTTTTAAAACAAACACAAAACGCACAGCCTGCTATTTTTTCCGTGAGTTTGATGATTCAAAAGGCTATTGAAACGGTTTTAGGAAAACCACCTCACGAACTATGTCAAGCAATGATAGGTCATTCGTTGGGGGAATATACGGCTTTGACGTGCGCAGGCGCTTTGCAACCAAGAGATGGTGTATTTTTGGTTAAAATTCGAGGACAACTTATGCAACAATCTTTTGGAGAAGGATCTGGTGCAATGGCGGCCATCATAGGGCTGCCCATTTCAGAAATCGAATCCATCACCCACCATTTTCAAAACATCCATAATTTGTGTTGCGTCGCAAACGATAATTCTTTGGAACAGGTGATTGTCAGCGGCCATATTGAGGCGGTCGAGGAAGTGATGCATTTATCAAAAACAAAAGGAGCAAAGCGATGTGTTATTTTGCCAGTGAGTTCTGCTTTTCATAGTCCTCTTATGCAAAAAGCCGCTGATTCATTAAAAATCACATTAGATTCAATTACATTTTTACACCCAAAAGTTCCCGTTATCATGAATGTGACCGCGGATATTTTAGATTCACCAGATACAATTTCTCAATTTCTTTATCAACAAATGACGGAGCGGGTTCGTTTTAGAGAATCCATTGCTCGATTAGATCAAATGGGTTTTACCCATTTTGTAGAAATTGGCCCAGGTAAAGTGTTAACGCAATTAATCAAAAAAATATTACCTCATGCTGCTTGTTTTAATATTGCCAATATACAAGACCTCAGCCAATTGTCCCATGCTTTTAAAAGTTGGTAAAATATTATTTCCTTTTGTAATCAAAGGAGATTTTCATGTGCGCTCTTATACTGAAAATGCTTTGGATATTGCATCTTATAGCTCCCTTCAAGATCAGCATGGCACTGCGTATTCTTTAAAAATTTTACGCATTAAAAAAGATGGAATTCTTGTCATGAGGAGCTCTCATATTTGCGATCGTACCCAAGCGCAAACTTTAAAAGGCACTGAGTTATTTATTGATCGCAGCCAACTACCTCATTTATCTGACCCAACTGAGTATTATTATGCAGATTTAGAAGGACTCATGATTCCTGATGTTGGCATTGTGGTCGGTGTTGACAATTATGGGGCTGGGACCTTTTTAACCATTCAAACATTAGATCACAACATTCATACCATTCCCTTTAATAAAGACGCAATACTTCATATTGATATGGATCAAAAAACCATGCAGATTAACAAGGATTTTTTAATTTAAATGGCGGGAAATTCTTTTGGAGGCCTTCTTAAGCTTACCAGTTTCGGTGAAAGCCATGGATCTTGTATTGGCGGAGTTTTGGATGGAATGCCGCCGCTTATTCCCTTTGATATTGATTTTATTCAACACGGCCTTGATCAACGGCGCCCTGGACGAAGCACCTTTCACACTCCTCGCACAGAAATGGACAAAATTCACATTCTTAGTGGTATTTACCAAGGCATGACAACAGGGACTCCCATCGCTTTTCAAATTTTTAATGAAAACCAACGATCCTCAGATTATAGTCCTTATGAACAGATTTTTAGGCCTGGTCATGGGGATTTTTCTTATTATAAAAAATATGGAATTTGGGATCCACGTGGTGGCGGACGGGCGTCAGCAAGAGAAACAGCGGTGCGTGTGGCGGCAGGCCAGATGGCTCTTCTTGGACTTCGTTTTTTTTATCCTGATATCAATATTCAAGGAGCTGTTATTCAAATCGGCTCCCATTCTATTCAAGGAAAAATCGATTGGAATTTCAGTGAAGGGAATGACTTTTTTTGCCCCGATCCCAACAGTCTGCCAATTTGGATGGATGCTTTAACTAATGCCAAACAGTGTCATGTATCTTTGGGAGCAAAAATTTATGTAGAAGCCATTGGATGTCCAGCAGGTCTGGGAGAGCCTGTGTACGACAAATTAGACGCAGACCTTGCTAAAGCCATGATGAGTATCAATGCGGTCAAGGCCGTTGAAATTGGTGATGGGGTCGGATGCGTGGAAGCGACTCAAGGATTTGATGAAATGAATTCATCAGGATTTTTCTCAAACCGGTCTGGAGGAATTTTGGCTGGAATTTCAACGGGGGAGCCCATCACATGTACGGTATCTTTAAAACCCACCAGTTCTACGAAACAACCAAGAAAAACCATTGACGTTGCTGGACAAGTCCATCGTATTAATATCAATGGTCGCCATGACCCATGTGTTGGAATTCGTGCAGTTCCAATTGCAAAAGCCATGATGAGCTTAACTCTACTAGATCATTTATTAAGGTGGCGTGGTATTAAAAAATGTAAAAATCCAGTAAATACTCAGATTACTTGATTCAAGATACAAAAAATTTAAGATAACCTGTTAATTTTTTAAAAAAGCTCATGAAAGAATCAAAGAACTGAACAGAGGCTTAAATTTAAACAGTTAAAAATACAAAGAATGTTTGGGTGATATTGAACTTGACCACTATCATAAAAGACAGGTTTTGGCCTTCCAATCTCATCTGTCGCAATTGCAAACATCTTGATGTATCAAAAACAAAAAGAAAAAATAAAAGACTTGTGGGGCATAATTTGCTATTGAGGATGCGTCATTTTAAAGATAGCGTGACTTCGGTTTTTAACACATCAAGGCGTACTATTTAAAAATAATCAAGCAGAACAGGATATTCGAGAGATTATCTTAAATTTTTTGTATCTTGAATCAACGAACCTGTGGGCAGTTACTTCAAAATCTTCTTTTCGCATCAATTTCATGACATATGTCATTCCCCGTGCACGCGAGAATCCAGATACATTTGATAAATTTTTTTTAACAAAAAGATTGTTTTTTTAAATATTTATTAACTATTAATCTGTTCAAATAAATATGTCAGAAACAAATATGAGTAAAAAAATGAATTACTTAAAATCAAGATCCTACCTGTGGTTATCGGTAAGTTTTTTAAGCTGTATGGCAATTGCACGTGCAGAAGAAACCATTTCGCAAGCAGATCCTTCTACAGTAGTATTTTTGGAAGGAGAACAAATTGCTCCCTCGGTCATTGAAGAAGTTCACCCAGTCGTAGAAGAACACGTTGCTCCAGTCGAAGTTCACCCAGTCGTAGAAGAACACGTTGCTCCAGTCGAAGTTCACCCAGTCGTAGAAGAACACGTTACTCCACCAGTTGAAGAAATTCACGATCTTTTAGCAAAAGCTCCTATCATTCACAGCGATGATAGGCCTCCTTTTGCCCATGGCGATATTCATGAGCATGTCTTTAACCACGTGGTGGGCCTAGCTGAGAACCATATTCAAAATCAAGATATAAAAATAGAAGAAAAAGACGAAACAATGGATCAGCTAGTATTAGAAAATGAAAGACTTGAAGAAAGAATAGATAAAGAACTAGGTGCAATAAAAAAACAAAATAACGAAATTATTGAAAAGCTTGGTTGTATTGAGAAAAATTTTCTTTCAAACACTTCAAGTCATGTCGTCGTGGCACCGGCTGCTGCTTAAGTCAAAAATTACTAACAACTGATAAAAAAGCTGCTGAGAATAATGAGCTGCAAAGTACATAGCTTTAAAAGAGTCAATAACTTGAAGGGGGAATTCTTAAAAGGCCCCTTTCAATTTTAAAAACGGTGTCAACATCATGCAATCATCCTTTGGTCAAATCACCCGTGATAAAGAGGGTCGTTTTCGTCTGGCTGAAAAAATTGGATCCTTTGATCCACTAGAAGCCATCGAGAAAATGCGAGAATATCGTCACGAGCAAATCATTAAACCGATTGAAGATCAATGTCATTTATACAAAGATCACATCGTTGATGATTTTAAGAAATTGAGACAACTATGCGAGGAATTCCAAAAAAAATGTCAAGGATTATCCAACGGTATGGGGTTTAATCCTTCGGTTAAAAACGTATTCAAGGAACGTTTTGCAAGACCCATTAGTGGTCCTGTATCCGAATCGGTTGTAATCGAATGTCAATCCATGGCAAAAATCACCCAAGCTGCTCATCACATCACCATCGAACGTTTGGCGTCTCATCACATTGTATCATCCACCCATTCATGGCCCCATATCCAAAAACCATTGAGGGAATTGGTTGAGCAATTCCAAGAAGAAAAAAACCTTCAGATATTATTGAATGGAGAGCCTTTTAAAACTTATATTATCAAGCCATCCGATACCCTTGAAAATATTCGAGATCGCCTCACTAATGACAAAATTGATTGTCATTTAATTAAAAAATCATCAAATCCTCCCATATTCTCATTGATTTTGAAAACAAAAGAACCAGCTCAACTGATTGGTATTGAAGGAGAGGGAGGAGATATATTGCACTTTCAAGCCCCTGACCAAAATATCACACAAGAATCACTACAATCCTGCATTCGTTATTGTGGTGTTGAGATTTTAAGACCGACAAACAAAATCACAGATATCATCGATGGCGTCACTTTTCATTTAAAAAAAGCATTAAGTGAAGATTTAGCCTTTTCTATTGATTATGATCAAGAAGACATCTTAAACGAGATTAAATCCTTTGCAGATAGCTACAATCTATTTTTTGATGAGATTTCAAAACATATGGCCATTGATGAAAAGACTGGTAAACCAACAGAAGAAGCTTCCTTACATAGTAAACGTTTATTTTTAAATCGTCTTCGTCATACTATTACTGAGATGCGACTTTTATCTGTCCATGACATGCATTCTGGTGAAAATTTAACTTTGAGCCAAATTGGTATTAATTTTGGATCAATGATTGGAACTCATACGGATATATCAATGGATTTTTTACCTAAAATTTCCATTGATGAAAAAAAACTAAAGCAGATCATTCAACAAGAT